>NZ_JBKFBD010000039.1:0-44766 GCF_053345975.1 Microbacterium sp. C23T
GCGGCACTGCTCGCGCATGTGCTCCCAGTCGTCGCCGATGTACATCGGCGCCGCCACGCAGAACGCCAGCGACTCGGGGTCGCGGCCGGCGGAGGCCGCGGCATCCTTCACCGTCTTGATCATCCAGGCGGCGATGTCGACGTCCGCAAGCTGAAGGATGAAGCCGTCGCCCACCTCGCCGGTGAGCTTCAGCGCCATCGGCCCGTACGCGGCGACCCACACATCGAGCTCGGATCCCCGGCTCCACGGGAACTGCAGCGTGGCGCCCTTGTACTCCACAGCCCGCGAGTTGGCGAGCTCGCGGATCACGTGGATGGACTCGCGCAGCTCGGCCATCGTCGTGGGCCTGCCGTTCGTCACCCGCACCGCCGAGTCGCCGCGGCCGATGCCGCAGATCGTGCGGTTGCCGTACATCTCGTTGAGCGTGGCGAAGACGGATGCCGTGACCGTCCAGTCCCTCGTCGCGGGGTTGGTCACGAACGGCCCCACCGTGACGCGCTTGGTCTCGGCGAGGATCGCAGAGTGGATGACGTACGGCTCCTGCCACAGCAGGTGCGAGTCGAACGTCCACACGTGGCTGAAGCCGTGCGCCTCGGCGAGCTTCGCGAGCTGCACCGTGCGTGAGGCGGGCGGATTGGTCTGAAGGACGACACCGAAGTCCATGGGCTGCTCCTCAGATCAGGTACTGCGACAGGCCGCGCTTGAGGAACCGGCCGTCGCCCTTGGCGCCGAGGTACTCGCCGCCGTCGACCACGACCTTGCCGCGCGAGATGACGGTGTCGACGTGCCCGTCGATCTCGTAGCCCTCCCACGCGGAGTGGTCCATGTTCATGTGGTGGGTCTTGCCTTCACCGAACCCGATCGAGGTGTGGCCGTTCGGGTCGTAGACCACGACATCTCCGTCGGCGCCGGGCTGGATGACTCCCTTGCGCCCGTACAGGCCGAACATGCGCGCGGGGGTGGTCGAAGTGAGCTCGACCCACCGCTCGAGCGTGATCTTGCCGGTCACGACGCCCTGGTACATGAGGTCCATGCGGTGCTCGACCGAGCCGATTCCGTTCGGGATCGCGCGGAAGTCGTCGAGCCCGAGCTCCTTCTGGCCCTTCATGCAGAACGGGCAGTGGTCGGTCGACACCATCTGGATGTCGTTCGTGCGCAGCGCCTGCCACATGTGGTGCTGGTGGCCTTCCTGACGCGAGCGCAGCGGGGTCGAGCACACCCACTTGGCGCCCTCGAACTGCCCCCACTCCTCGCTGAACGCGCCCAGCTGCTCCTCGAGCGAGAGGTACAGGTACTGCGGGCACGTCTCGCCGAAGACGTTCCAGCCCTGGTCGCGGGCCCAGGCGAGCTGATCCACGGCCTGCTTCGCCGACACGTGGACGACGTACAGCGGGGCACCGGTGAGGTTCGCGAGCATGATCGCGCGATGCGTCGCCTCCTCCTCCATCTGCCAGGCGCGGGCGATGCCGTGGTAGTACGGCGCCTTCTTGCCCGCCTCGGCCAGCTGCGCCGCCAGCACGTCGATCGCCGGCCCGTTCTCGGCGTGCATCATCGTGAGGAGTCCGGTCTCCTGCGAGACCTGCATCGCCTTCAGCACCTGGGCGTCGTCGGAGTAGAAGACGCCGGGATAGGCCATGAAGAGCTTGAAGCTCGACACACCCTCGTCGACGAGTCCTCGCATCGCGGCGAGCGAGTCGTCGTCGACGCCGCCGACGATCTGGTGGAAGCCGTAGTCGATCGCGCAGTTGCCCGCGGCCTTCTCGTGCCAGGCGGCCAGGCCGTCCTGCACGCGCTCGCCGTAGCGCTGCACGGCGAAGTCGATGATCGACGTCGTGCCGCCCCACGCGGCCGCCCGCGTGCCGGTCTCGAAAGTGTCGGACGCGTTGGTGCCGCCGAACGGCAGCTCCATGTGCGTGTGCGCATCGATGCCGCCCGGGATCACGTACTTGCCGGTGGCGTCGATGACGGTGTCGACGGATGCCGCGACATCCGTCCCGAGGAGCTGCGAGCCGGGCGCGAGCACCGCGGTGATCGTCTCGCCGTCGATGAGCACGTCCGCTTCGCCCCGGCCGGTCGCCGAGACGACGGTGCCGCCCTTGATGAGTGTCGTCGCCATGTCCCGCCCCCTTACGGCTTCGCGATCTTCGTGTAGGAGTCGGGGCGGCGATCGCGGTAGAACTGCCAGTCGTCGCGCATCTCGCGCACCATCTCGAGGTCGAGGTCGCGCACCAGCAGCTCCTCGTGCGTGCCCGAGCCGCGCTCGCCGACGAAGTCGCCCCGCGGGTCGATGACCTGGCTCGTGCCGTAGAAGTCGACGGCGAGGTCGCCGTACTCGTTGTCCTCACGACCCACGCGGTTCGGCTGCAGCACGAAGTACCCGTTCGCGACGGCTGCGGCGGGTCCTTCGACCTCCCACAGCCGGTTCGAGAGACCGGGCTTGGTGGCGTTCGGGTTGAAGACGATGTGGGCGTCGTTCAGGCCGAGTTCGCGCCATCCCTCAGGGAAGTGGCGGTCGTAGCAGATGTACATGCCGATCCGGCCGACCGCGGTGTCGAACACGGGGTAGCCCATGTTGCCCGGCCGGAAGTAGAACTTCTCCCAGAACCGGTCGAGATGCGGGAGGTGGTGCTTGCGGTACTTGCCGAGGATCGTGCCGTCGGCGTCGACGAGCACCGCCGTGTTGTAGTAGACGCCGGTCTCCGCCTCCTCGTAGATCGGCAGCACGGTGACGATCCCGAGCTCCTTCGCGGTCGCGGCGAAGCGCTGCACGATCGGCCCCTCCGACGACTCCGCGAAGCGGTAGTACTTCTTGTCCTGCGTGATCCCGAAATAGGGGCCGTAGAACAGCTCCTGGAAGCACACCACCTGCGCACCCTGGGCCGCGGCGTCCCGCGCGAACCCTTCGTGCTTGTCGAGCATCGACTCCTTGTCGCCCGTCCAGGTGGTCTGCGAAATCGCCGCGCGTACCGTCGTCATCGTCTCTCCGTTCATGAACCGGCTGGCGCCGTGTCCGTCCGTCCCTCGGGCGGGTCGGGCGGGGTCCGATCGATGGAGCAGCCCCGCTTCCCGATCCTGGCCATCCGACGTTTCCCGTCGGTTTCGGCCTGTGACGCGACAGTAAAGCCTTGCCCCGTGCGGCGCAATGGTCGGCTGGGCAGACCTTATGGATCCAGGGAACGGGATGCTGCGGCATCCGGTGCGTACATCCCTCGAATGATCCACGCCCCCGACGGATACAGCGCGGGACGGATGCCTCGGCGCGAAGCGCTCGCGTAGCGTGAGACGGTGTTCCGCCGCCTGAAGACGTCCCAGCTCGTCGTCGACGTCATCGTGGCGGTCGGCTTCTTCCTCATCGCGTGGCCGGTGGAGACGGTGCTGGCGACCGGCACGCTGGGCCTGGAGTACCGGCTCGGGTCACTCGGCCAGATCATCACCGGCCTGCTCATCGCCGCGCTGTTCAGCGGCGCGCTGGCGCTCCGCCGGCTGTCACCTCCGCTCGCCCTCGGCATCGCGTGGGTCGGGGCTCTCGCGCAGATGGGGCTCGGACGCCCGCCCAGCTTCTCGGACGTCGCCATCTTCGGCATCCTCTACACGACAGCCGCCTACGGGACCCGGCTCGTCTACTGGGCCGGCTTCGCCTCGGCGCTCGTCGGAGCGCTCGTGATCACCGTCTACCTCTTCGCCGGCCCGGTGTTCGCCGGCGGCGGGCTGTCGTGGCAGACCCTGCCGCTGGCGCTCGTGGTGCTCGTCGCCGGTGCGTTCGCGCTCGGGCTGTCGTGGACGATCGGCGCCCTCGTGCGCACCGCCGTGCGGGCCCGGGAGAACCGCGAGGCGCAGCAGCGCGCCGAGGCCGAGACCGCCGCCGAGCAGGAGCGCGTGCGCATCGCCCGTGACATGCATGACGTCGTCGCCCACTCGCTCGCGGTGGTGATCGCCCAGGCCGACGGCGCGCGCTATGCGGCAGCATCAGATCCCGCGATCGCGACCGACGCGCTCGCGACGATCTCGACCACCGCCCGCTCCGCCCTCGCCGACGTGCGGCTGTTGCTCGGGCAGCTGCGGCACCGCCAGGGCGACGGCCCGCAGCCCACCATCGCCGATCTCGAGGAGCTGTACGCCCAGGTGCGCACGGCCGGGGTGCAGCTGCGGGTCGACGTCGACCCTGCGCCTCCGGGCGAGCCCCCGGCGGCCGTGCAGCTCGCGGTCTACCGCATCCTGCAGGAGGCGCTGACCAACACGCTCCGGCACGGCGCGCCCGGCGGCTCGGTCGACGTGCGACTGTCGTGGCTCCCTGACCGCGTCGAGCTCGACGTCCGCAATCCCGTCTCTCCGGGCTCGCAGCCCGGACGGTCGGGCCACGGCATCATCGGCATGCGAGAGCGCGCCCAACTCGCCGGCGGCCGGCTCGATGCGGCCGACGAAGGCGGCGCCTTCATCGTGCGTGCCACCATTCCCCTGGGAGGAACCGCATGATCCGCGTCGCGCTCGTCGACGACCAGTCGCTGTTCCGCGCCGGCATCCGCATGCTCGTGGACTCGCAGCCCGACCTCGAGGTGGTGGCCGAGGCATCCGACGGTCGCGAGGCGATCGACGCGGTGCGTCAGTCGCGGCCCGACGTCGTCCTCATGGACATCCGCATGCCCGTCATGGACGGCCTCGCCGCCACGGCCGAGCTGCTCACCGACCCGGAACCTCCGCGCATCGTGATGCTGACGACGTTCGACCTCGACGAGGCCGCCGCCCGCGCGATCCGCCAGGGCGCGAGCGGGTTCCTCCTCAAGGACGCCGACCCCGAGTTCCTCCTCGCGGCGATCCGCACCGTGCATGCGGGGTCGGCCGTGATCGCAGCATCCGCCACGCGAGAGCTGTTCGAGAGATTCACGGATGCTGCGCCCCGGCCGGTCCCGGCCGCCTACGCCGAGCTCACCGAGCGCGAGCGCGAGATCTTCGCGCTCGCCGCACGCGGGCTCTCGAACGCCGAGATCGCCGCGCGCGAGTACCTGTCGGAGGCGACGGTGAAGACGCACATCAGCCGCATCCTCACGAAGCTCGGCCTGCGCGACCGCGTGCAGCTCGTGGTCTTCGCCTTCGAGCACGGCCTCGTATAGCGCTCAGCGGCCCTCGAGGGCCGCGCGATGCTTGGCGTAGGCGCGTCGCCCGATCAGTCGCCACGCCAGCCGGCCGGGCGCGGGCATGTGCTTGTGGAGCCACTCGTCGCCGCCGTCCGGCTGCGACGCGAGGATCTCGCCGAGCTGCTGCCAGGTCTGGCCCTTCGGGATCGCGTTGCGGCCGTGCTCCGCGAACCACTCGATCTCGGGATCGGTGATGGTGTACTCCATCACCGGCACGATGTTGGTCTCCTCGTCGGGGAGGTGCACGGCCATCGCCTTGTTCACGCCGGCGAGTGCGGAGAGCACGGGCTCGGCATCCGTCGCCTCGGCCGCGGCCCGCCACGCGGGCAGCGCCCGATCGAGCGCCGTCAGGTGCACGAGGAGCTCGGCGTGCTGCGCCTTCATGCGCTCGACGTGCGCGGCGCACGACGGTGCGCGCTCGTCGAGCGCGGGCCACAGGCGCTCGTCCTCGCCCTCGTGGTGTGCGTGCAGACCCAGTGACAGCGTCTCGAGCTGCGTCGCGACCGCGGCGGCGTGTGCCGTGTCGCCCTCGCGCACGCCGCGCACGAGGTCCGGGCCTTCGCCGAACCCGCGCTTGAACATGCGGTGGATCTCGGCCATCCCGCTCGTATCGCACGTCTTCGCACCGCCGGGCAGATCGCCGCTGGGCGGCAGGGGCGTGGCGGGCATCGTTGCTCCTCGCGTCGGTGGTTCGGGCTCCCCGCGAGGCTAGTCCTGAGCACCGGCGCACGGAAGGTCATCCTCGAGATGTAGACGGATGCCTCTCCCGGGCGACGCGGGCGACACCGGGTCGTTCCTAGCGTCGAAGCATGGAACTCTCATCGACCGACCTGGGCCTGGCCGCCCGGGTGCAGCAGCTCACCAAGACCTACGGAACCGGCGAGAGCACGGTGCACGCGCTCGACGGCGTGAGCGTCGGCATCCGCCGCGGCGAGTTCACCGCGATCATGGGCCCGTCGGGCTCGGGCAAGTCGACGCTCATGCACATCATGGCGGGACTCGACGCACCCTCGTCGGGGCGCGCGTGGATCGGCGACACCGACATCACCGGCCTTTCGGACCTCGAGCTCACGATCCTGCGGCGCCGCCGCGTCGGGTTCGTGTTCCAGGCGTTCAACCTCGTGCCCACGCTCGACGCGCTGGGCAACATCCTGCTGCCGTTCGACCTCGACGGCCGCCGGCCCACGACGCTCGAACGGGCGCGCATCGACGGCCTCGTCGAGCGCCTGGGGCTCGCGTCGCGCCTGAACCACCGCCCCCACCAGCTGTCGGGCGGCCAGCAGCAGCGCGTCGCGATCGCCCGCGCACTCGCCACCGCACCCGACCTGGTCTTCGCCGACGAGCCCACGGGCAACCTCGACTCGCGCTCGGGCCGCGAGGTGCTCACGCTCCTCGCCGCCGCCACGCGCGAGCACGGCCAGTCCATCGCCATGGTCACGCACGACCCGGTCGCGGCCTCCCACGCGGACCGCGTGCTGTTCCTCGGCGACGGACGCATCGTCGCCGACAAGCCGCGCCAGAGCGCCGAGGAGATCTCGGCCTACATGCTCGCGTCCGAACTCGGCGCGGGCGCCGCGGCGGTGGCATCGTGACCGCGATCGCCGAGACCGCGCGGTCCCCACGCCGTCGCCGCGCGTCGCTGGCGCGACTCGAGGCGAGCGGGGCGGGGGCCCACCCGGGGCCCGCAGCATCCGTCCCGCGCAGCGCCGCCGCTCCGCTCGGGTGGCTGCGGGAGCGCGGGATGGGGGCGAGCATCCTGGTCGCCGCGATCTCGAGCGCGTTCGGGGCGATCCTGCTGAGCGCGACCGGGTTCATCGCCGCCGTGCTGAAGGCCGATCCGTTCATCGGCGAGAGCGGCACATTGGCCGTGGTGCTCGCGATCATGAGCTTCCTGTTGATCGGCGTCGCGGTGTACGTCGCGGCCATCGTCACCGCGAACACCTTCGCCACGGTCATCGCGGGGCGTACACGGCGCATCGCGCTGCTGCGGCTGATCGGCGCCTCGGCGCGCTCGCAGCGTTCCGAGGTCGCTCGCCAGGGGCTCGTCGTCGGCGTCATCGGCGCCGTGCTCGGGCTCGTCGGCGGCACGCTCGCCTCGTGGGCGGGCGTCGTGCTCGCGGGTGTCGCGTTCGGCATCGCGGACGTGGAGTACGCCGTCGTCCAGCCGGTGCTCGTGGTCCCGGCGGTGGTGGTCGCGCTCACGACGTGGGCAGCCGCGTGGGCGGGGTCCCGGCGCGTGCTGACCGTCACGCCGCTGCAGGCGCTCGGCGGCTCTGTCGAGGCATCCCACGACGCGTTCACCCGCAAGGGAGCACGCAACGGTGCGGCGATCACGCTGTTCGCGATCGGCGGGGCGCTGCTCGCGGGAGGCATCGCCCTCGGACTGGTGTCGCCGCTCGGGGTGATCGTCGCGTTCTTCGGCGGGATCTTCTCGTTCACCGGGCTCGCGCTCGGCGCCACGCTCGTGATGCCTCCGGTCCTGCGGCTCGTGGGCAAGCTGTTCGGTGCGTCGGCGACGGCGCGGCTGGCGTCGGAGAACGCGCTGCGCTACCCGGAGCGCTCCAGCCGCATGGCGATCGGCGTCGTGATGGGCGTGACGCTCGTGACGATGTTCGCGGTCGCGCTCGAGACCGTGAAGGCCGTGCTGACGACGTCGGCCGGCGGCGAGGCCCCGCAGGAGATGACCACGCTGCTCGACACGTTCGCCGGGATCATGATGGGTCTCGTCGCGGTCTCGGCGGTCACCGCCGCGGTGGGGCTCGTGAACCTCCTCACGATCGGCGTGGTGCAGCGCCGCCGTGAGTTGGGGCTCCTGCGCGCGCTCGGCGTCTCGACCGGGCAGGTGCGCCGCATGGTGCTGCTCGAGGCCGCGCACATCACGATCACCGCGACCATCACGGGGCTCGTGCTCGGCATCGCCTACGGCTGGGCCGGGGCGCAGTCGCTGCTCGGCGCCGTGCCGATGCCGCCGTCGTTCTCGTCGCCGACGCTCGTCGCGCCCGCCGTGCCGTGGCTCCCCGTGGCGATCATCGTGGCCGCGACGGCGGTGCTCACCCTCGTCGCGGCGGTCGTCCCGACGCGGCTCGCGACGAGGGTCGTCCCGGTCGAGGCGCTCGCGGACTGAGACCGGCCAGGGGATGGATGCTGCGCCGCACGGCTTCGCGCCGCAGCTGGGCCCACGCGCCCGAGGCTCCGCGCGACGCGCCAGCGGCGCGTGGAGGGGGCGTGGGGACCATCATTCGTCGTCGACGAACGGGACCTGACGGAAGGGGCCGTGCGCGGCGTCGGCCTCGAGCTCGATCCACTCCTCACCGCCGGTGAGATCGTCGGTCGAGTAGAGGTCGGCGACCTCGCGGAGGGCGGAGACGAGCTGCGGCTGCGGCACGGCGCCGTCGCCCTCGCCGTGGACGTCCTGGCGGGTCGACATGACGGCGGCGAGCCGGGGACGGTCGGGCCCCCGGTCCTTCCACAGCGCGTGCAGCGAGCGGGGTGTGGCGTTGCGGCTGCCGTGGTGACCGACCTTGTACAGGTCGATGCCGGCGAGCCGCTCGCGAAGCTGCGGCTCGTCCGCGAGGCGCTCCAGCGTGAGCCGCCAGTTCTCGATCTGCGCATCGCCCGGGAACAGCATCGACAGTCCCTCGATCTCCAGCAGCAGGATGATGCTCGTGTTGTTGAGGGCGTCGTCGAGGTCGCGCACCAGACGCGCCGCCGAGTGCGACCGCTGGTTCGCGAGGCGGTCGATGAGCCAGCGCACCGGACCGGGACCGTGCGCGATCGGGGCCGGGGCGCCCGCGTCGGCGGACGAGCCGACGACGCGCAGGGAGGCGCCGAGCGCACGGAGCCAGTACTCCGGGTCGTCCTCCCGCTGCTTCGCGACGCGCGGGTCCTGGTCCACGGTGGGAGGGCCGAGCACGGTCGTGCGCATCCCCGGCACCAGGTCGTCGATGCCCGAGTCCATCCCGGCGTGCAGGTAGCGGCCCCGGTCGTCGAGCGACAGTTCGTCCAGCAGAGCCACCGCTTCGGCGTTCTTGAGCTGGTCCTCGGCGGCGGCCCTCACATCGTCGTCGAGCCCCACGAGCTGGGTCAGCTTCGCGACGTGCTCCTGGGCCTGTGCGAGCAGCGCGGCGTACCGCACGGAGGCGCTGGTGAGGCCGTTCGGCGGCTCGGCCGCAGCGAGGCCCGGGTCGCCGGGGCCGTTCGCCGTCGCCGACAGCTTCGGATTCTCGGTCCACGACCGCAGCACGAGCGTGGGCGCGAGCTTCTTCATGATCTCCGCTCCCGCGTCGACCTCGAACCCGCGCAGGTGGTCCCGGTGGCGGTGGGTGACCACGAGCACGTCCAGCCGGCCGCCCGTGTGCTTCTCGATCATTGCGGCGACATCGCCCATACGACCGCGGGCCATGCCTTCGCGGGGGGAGTGGCTCGTGCCGTAGTCGATGAGGATGTGCCGCTCGGCGCGGCCGTCGGGGAGGGGCTCGTCGTACTCGACGGACACCAGGAAGCAATCGCCGAAGCCGACCTGGTACATGCGGACGCGAACGCGGGTCGGAGTGCTCACCATGTCTCCCCGGAGCTCTGCTCGGTGCGGTGCAGCTCGGCGAACGTCTGCCCGCGGGCCGCCCCGTCCGAGAAGCCGAGGCGGCGCTTCGAGTCCATGCGGCCGGTGCGGGCGAGGTGGTCGAGCCGCAGCTGCTGGCGACGCCAGTCGTCGAGCCGCTTGTGGATGTGCAGCTTGAGCCGGCCGAACTGGTCGAAGATCAGCGTCCCGCCGCCGAACAGCTGCACGGGCGTGCTCGGATCGATCAGCGGGGAGAGCTGGAGCCCCGACTCGTCGGTGAACTCCCGCGCGGTCATGTCGGCCATCTGGACGTACGTGGCGACCGACTCCGGCACGATCAGTCCGTCGGGACCGATCCGCTGCGTCGGGAGCACCGATTCGATCACGGTGTAGTAGTCGGTCGACACGTCGAGGCGGCGGGCGTTCTGCCAGAGGAATCGCGACACCTCGTCACGGTCGCTGCGGAGCCCCGCGAAGTTGATCCCGAGGTAGCGCGGCGGCAGCTCCGACTCGAGCACGTCGGTCACCCGACCGGACGGGAGCTTGATGCCCGCCTTGGCAAACCCGTCGACCAGGAGCTTGCGATAGCCGAGGTCGTCGTCGGGCACGACCTCGTTGTCTGCCAGCAGCACCGCGTTGAGGAGGTCGCCGAAGTCGAACTCGACGGGCGGCAGGTAGTCGAGGCCGCGGATCAGCATCGTGAGCAGCTGGGACGCCGCCTTCGCGCCCTCCTCGGCGGCCCGGGCCCTGTCGACGGTGACCCCCTTGCCGGTCGCCGCCTCACCGTTCGGGCGCGAGAACAGCGCCTGCAGCCTCATGTACCAGATGTCGATGAGCAGGTCGAAGGCGATCGCCACCAGCACCTCGCCGCGCCGGTGCGGCTCGAGGAAGTCGGTCCGCTTCGCCCAGTCGGCGGGCGGCGGAGTCAGCGCCGACTCCCGCAGCGCGCCGCGGCCCTGCGTCAGCACGCTGCCGATCTGCTCGGCGACGCGGGCGAGCATGTTCCTGCGCAGCGCCTCGGGCTCCACGTGGCTTCGCGGGATGCGCCCGCTCTTGTCGGGCTTGCCGAGCGCCTGCTCGATCACCGGGCGCATCGAGAACACCGAGAGCAGCGCCACGATGTCGGCGAAGCCCTCGTGGAACGCGGCCTGGTCGGGAAGGCTCGGCTCGAGGAACCGGCCGCGCAGCCCGTCGAGCACGGCGTGCGTCGTCTCGTGCACCACCACGTCGTGGCTCAGGCACGTGTAGATCGTGTCTCCGGTCGGGTCCGCAGGCGGCACGTAGCCGAACAGCAGCGCGCGGTCCTCGAACGAGTAGTAGGCATTCGCCTCGGCGAACGCGTGCGGCACGAGGAACAGCTGGTGGCTGCGGAACCCCCACGGGAGCCGCCGGCCCAATGCCGTCTCGAACGTCGCGAGCGTGCGCGCGGCGGTGGCGTACACATGCTGCGCGTGGAAGGCCCAGTCGGTGCGCAGCACGTCGTCGGTCGCCTCCGCGAAGAGGTCGTCCTTGCCGAGCGGCTCGTGCTTGACGTAGCGGCCGGTGGCGGTGTCGTAGTCGACCACGTGCAGGCGGGCTCCGCGGGGTCCGTCCTCCATGCGCGACCACGGCACCTTCACGTTGGCGGTGAGGATGCTCGCGTCGTCCCCGCTCACCGACGGATCCTGCGCGATGAGCCGCAGCGTCACGTGCGTGCGCGGTTCGTCGGCCGGTTCCGCGTATTCGACACCGTCCGCCATGTCACACCCCCAGGGTCTACGGCTCCACAATGCAGCGACTTGCCCCGCTCTGGAAGAGGGTCGCCGCGCAGTCCTGATACCCGTGGGGTCCCGAGCGCAAGGGGGTGCGTGAGCGGGTGCACGGGTGCAGGCTGGCCGCATGCAGATCGAGATCGTCGAGCACGAACCGCCCTATCGCGTCGGCGTCATCGTCGGCAGCCTCTCGCGCGAATCCGTCAACCGGCGTCTGGCGCTCGCCTTGCAACGCCTCGCGCCGCCCGAACTCGAGTTCTTCGAGATCTCGTACGCCGATCTCCCGCTGTACAACCGCGACCTCGACGCCGACTACCCGCAGGCGGCGCTCGACTTCAAGGAGGCGGTGCGCTCCTCCGACGCGCTGCTCTTCGTGACGCCCGAGTACAACCGCTCGATCCCCGGCGCGCTCAAGAACGCGATCGACTGGGGCAGCCGGCCGTGGGGTCAGAACGCGTGGAGCGACAAGCCGGTCGCCGTCATCGGCGCCTCGCCCGGGCAGATCGGCACCGCCGTCGGCCAGCAGTCGCTGCGGAGCACCCTGAGCTTCCTCAACGCACGCCAGATGACCACCCCAGAGGCGTACATCCACTTCACGCCGGGGCTCATCGAGGCCGACGGCGAGGTGACCGTCGCCTCGACGGAGGAGTTCCTCCGCACCTTCATGGTGAAGTTCCTCGAGTACACCGCGCGCGTGCTGACGGTGATCCCGCAGGCGTGATGGGAACGGATGCTGCGGCCCGCAGCTGGGACCACGCGCCCACAGGCTCCGCGCGACGCGCCAGCGGCGCGTGGAGAGGGCGTGGGGACCTGTTCACTCCTCGTCGACGAGTTCGGGGTCGTGGGCCCACGAGGGCGCGAGGGCGCGCACGCGTGCGGCGCGCCATTGCCACATGCCCCACAGCACCGGCCACAGGAGGGGTGCCGTCGGGCCGCCGATGACGAGCCGGTCGCGCCACAGCGTCTTTCCCGGCTGACCGGGCGCCGGCGACACCGCCATCTGGTGGTCCCACACGTCGAGGCTCGCGAGCGGGCCCGTGAGCGGGATGCCGCTGTCGCGGAAGATCCGGACGCGGCCGCCGGCCTCGTCCACCGACCGCTCGCTGATGTGGATGAGCTGGCGCCCCATCGGCACCGCGCCGAACGCCGAAAGCTGCACCGGCACGTCGTCGCCGGGGGTCCACGACGTCGGCAGCCCACTGGGCACGAGCGGGGCGAGGTCCATCAGCGGGCCGTAGAGCTCGGCGACGGCACGGGGCGAATGCACCGCCCGCCACGCGGCATCGGCGTCGCAGTCGATCACGAACTTCAGCAGAATCCGCATGCGCTCCAGTGTCGCACCCGCCTCGCGGCGGGGCTCGGGCTTGCGCGCGCGTCGACATCGTGCGATCTCGCCGAGATCACACGATGTGCGCGTGCGCGACGTGTCGCCTCGGTGAGAGCACACGATCCGTGCGCGGCCGGGCGGACGCTCCCGCCCGGGGATACCACAAAACCGAGCAGCGCTCGACATTCACCTCGACGTCGGTGAACGTTTACCCGATGCTCTCCGGTACCGGACAACCGCTCGATAGCTTCGCCCCTGGCCTGCGCCAGCCCCGAGCGCGGCCGTGAAAGGACCCCGGGAATGAGGCCCCACCCCAGCCGGACACTCCGGCACATCATCGCGATCGGCGGAGCCGTCGCACTCACCTTGGCGATCGCCGCGCCCTCCGTCGCATCGGCCCCCGCCGAGGCGACGGCCACGCTCGGCGAGCCGGTGCCGTATCTCATCGAGAACGTGCACGCCGCCGGCAAGGTGCTCGAGATCGGCGCCGACGACGCGCAGTCGACCGGCCCGTCGGACGCGCCTTGGCTCGCCGCTGCCGCGATCTTCTCGAAGGAGACGGATGCCGCCTCCCTGCGCGCGCAGGCCGTGCTCGCGTACCCCGTGACCGGTGCCGCCGACACGTACGTGTTCGCGAACGCCGACGGCGACGTGCTCGCGCGCAAGGCGAACGACGACCCGTGGGCGCGCTACGTGGAGATCTCGGATCTGACGGTCGCCGAGGCTGCGACCGACCCGGGCGCCCAGTGGCGAGCGGTCGACGCGGGCGGAGGCGCGGTGTACCTGCACAACGTGCGTCTGTACACGAACGGCGCCACCGCCGCGCTCGACATGTACAACTGGGCCACCGCCGACGGCGCCGAGATCCAGACCTACGACGCCGGCAGCGCCGCGGTGCAGAAGTGGTACCTGCGCTCGCTCGACGCGACCGTCGCGCCGCAGACCGGCCGCACCGACCTGGGCGTCGCCCCGACGCTGCCCTTTTCGCTCGTCGCCTCGTACAGCTGGGGGCTGAGCCACACGCTCACCCCGATCGCGTGGACCGATCCCGGAGCCGGCGCGTGGCAGGCCGAAGGCACCGTGCGTGTCACGGGCACCGCGACCGGGTACTTCGGCGAGGCCGTGCCCGTCGCCGCGGAATACCTCGTCGGGTCGCTCGGTGCCGCCCGCGATGTGCCCGTGTCGGCGCACGTGGGCATGACGGTGGCGCAGCTGCGGATGCTCGCCCCGAGCAAGGTCGAGCGCACCGTCTCGGGCTCCGATGTCACCGTCACGGCCCCGGTCGCGTGGGACTGGTCCGCGGTGACAGACGCGTCGATGGCCGAGGAAGGCACGTTCACCGTGCCCGCGACCGCCGCGACCGGCTTCGCCGCGCAGCTCGTCGTCACGGTCGTCGCCGTCGAGGAGGTCGACATCCTCCGCGAGGCAGGCGTGCACTACACCTTCACGCACAAGGACGACACCCGCTTCGCCCTGACCGACGGGGTGCGCGCGGTCCCCGGCTTCGCCGACTGGCGCAGCGGCGGCGCGGCCAACCGGGTCAACCCGAACACCGTGTCGTTCTACTTCGACGCGCCGCGTCAGATCACCGGTGCCGCCGTGTACGACATCGGCGGCACGAAGAACATCGGCTCGGTGACGGTGCAGTACCGCACGCTCACCGGCGGCTGGCGCGACCTTCCGGCCGAGAGCACGACGTGGCCCGCCACGAACCCGACGGCGGACCTCAGCCTCGTCGTCGACAGCGAGACCGTGCTCGCCACCGGCGTGCGCGTCGCGATCGGCAACAAGTCGACCGCCACCTGGATGTCGCTGTCCGAGGTCGAGGTCTACGGACCCGGCACGGTGCCGGCGAGCTGATGATGCGCACCGCCACAACCCCTCCCGAACCCCACTCGCAAGGAACCCCGATGCCTTCCCCCGCAACGCGCCGCGCCCGCGGCGTGCTCGCCACCGCGTCGCTCGCCGTCGCGGCGGGCCTCATCGTCACGACGGGCGGCGCTGCGGCGGCCGCACCGCAGGCGCCGGCCCGCAGCATCCCATCGTCCGCCACGAGCGTGGCTGCCGCGGCCGACGCGCCCGCCGGCGACCGGTCGAGCTTCGTGCTGCCGGTGCTGCCCGACACCCAGTTCTACTCGCGCTACAGCGCCTCGCAGTTCGTGCCGAGCTACGGCACCAACCCGTTCGAGGTGCAGGCGAAGTGGATCGTCGATCACCAGGACGAGCTCGACATGCCCTTCACGGTGCACGTCGGCGACGTCGTCGACCAGGAGTGGGTGACCACCGAATGGGATGCCGCCGAGAAGGCGATGCGCATCCTCACGGACGGCGGCATGCCGTACTCGGTCGTCCCCGGCAACCACGATGTGAAGAACTCCGGCGCCCGCTCGTCGGTGGCGAGCTCGGGCAACTACCTCGCCCGCTTCGGCGCGGCGGACCTCGCCGCCCAGGCCGGTCCGGCGCTGATCGGCACGTTCCAGGACGGGCTGTCGAGCGCGTACCTGTTCGAAGCCGAGGGGCACACGTGGATGTCGCTGGCGCTGGCGTGGAACGCGTCGGACGACACGTTCGCGTGGGCGCAGGGCATCCTCGACGCGCACCCGGGCGTGCCGGTGATCCTGTCGTCGCACGCGATCATCAACATCGCCGAGGACCAGGTGTCGCCCGCCAGCTGGGGATGGGGCGAGGAGCTCTGGGAGAAGCTGATCCGCCGCAACGACCAGATCATCCTGACGCTCAACGGCCACTTCCACGGTGCGACCTCGCAGACGCGCCTCAACGACGCCGGCAACCCCGTGCACCAGGTGCTCACCGACTACCAGATGGCCGCCGATGGCGGCAACGGCATCATGTCGCTGTTCGAATTCGACCTGTCGAAAAACGCCATCGACGTCGAGACGGTCTCGCCGTGGGTCACCGTCAAGCACGAGGCGTCGCTGACCTCGTCGGACGCCCCCGTGCTCGACGGCACCTGGCAGTCGTTCAGCCTGCCCCTGGACTTCGGCGCGCGCTTCGGCTGGACCGTGGACCCCGCCGACGAGACCGGCGCCGACCTGTCCGAGCTCGCCAAGGCCATCGTGTCCGAAGGCTGGGACGGTGACGGCGCGGGCGCCGCACTGCATCCCGCCGGCAGCCCGGCCGACTACATCGAGGCCGCGGGGACCGTGGCGCACTGGCGCTTCGGCGACGTCGCGGAGGGCGTGGTCGACGAGAACACCGTCGTGCCCGACATCGCCGGCGAGAGCCCGATGCACCGCAACCCGATCGATGAGACCGACGCGCCCGAAGAGCTCGAGGACCTCACCGTCACCCACGAGAACACGGCGTTCTACTCGGCCGACGCGGGCGCCTCGTGCTTCACGAACGTCTCCCGCGACGCGGCAGGCGGGCCCGACAGGCTCTCGTTCCTGACGACCGGATACGGCGCGCCGGCGACCTTCGCCGACCTGAACTCGGACGCGGGCTACACGATCGAGACGTTCCTGCAGCTCGACGCCGACTGGACCGAGACCGACAACCGCTGGAGCGCCGCGCTCACCCGCGGCGGCGCGCGCGAGTGGGCCGGGATCAACGACGGCTCCGACCCGGGCGCCGGCGTCTCGTGGCTCGGCATCTCGAACCTCCGCGAGTACCAGTTCTCCGCGGCCGACGCCGCGAGCTCGAACTCGTACACGCTGTGGTCCGGCGAGATCATGCCCGGCGCCTGGCACCACGTCGCCATCGTCAACGACCCCGCCAAGAACACCGTCATCATGTACGTCGACGGCGTCCCGGTGCTGCGCAACGCGTCGAACGTGGCCGGCATGATCGCCGAGGACTACATGCCGTGGCTGATCGGCACGTCGACCTGGTACACGGAGCCCGACCACGGCTGGCACGGCTGCGTGGGCGAGACCCGCATCGTCGAGCAGGCGCTCGACACCGGCGAGTTCCTCTACAACCGCGTCGACATCGACGGTGACGGCGGCTCGTTCACGCTCGGGACCGACCTGAGCCAGGTGCAGCCGGCGGATGCCGAGATCGCCGCGTTCGAGGGCACCGGCCACGCCGGCGCCGCCGTCCGCGTCGAGGTCGCGGGCGAGGTCCGCGGCTCGGCCGAGGTCGGCTCCGACGGGCGCTGGTCGATCGCGCTCGACGAGGCCGTCGCCGGATCGGGCACGCACGAGCTGTCGTTCGTCCAGTCGATCGGCACCCGCGACGGCGAGCCGTACGAGGCGGTCGTCGTGATCGCCGAGGACGCCGGCTGGACGCCGGCCGACCCCGAGTCGATGCCCGACCTCGAGGGCCGCATCACCATCACGCCCGAGACGTTCGCCCCCGGCGACACGATCACGATCGAGCTGCCCGAGGGATACGAGGGCACCGAGATCCACGCCTTCGCGTTCTCGACCCCGACGGCGCTCGGTTCGGGAACCGTGGCCGACGGCGCGATCACCGTCACGACGCCCGTGATGCTCGCGGCCGGTGTGCACCGCGTCGCGGCGTACACCGCCGAGGGTGAGATGGTCGGCTGGAACACCGTGTTCGTCGACCCGGCCGCCGGCTCGACTGGCTCGGACGATCCGGCAGGGGAGGCCGCGGGCAGCCCCTCGGCTGAGGAGCTCGCCGTGACCGGCATCACCACCACGGTGCTCGTGGTGCTCGCGCTCGTCGCGGCCGCGGCGGTCGTGCTCGGTGTGTTCGCGGTGCGCCGCCGCCGCATCGGCTGACCCACGCGGGTTCAGGGGCCGGGCGGAACGAGGGTTCCGCCCGGCCCTCTCGCGTGGGTCGCATGTTCACATCGCGTGCTGTCACCGAGCGCACCCGTTGTTGACGTGCGGATCGCGTGGTCTCGGTGAGAGCACGTGATGTGAACGCGGGCGGATCCCGGATGCTGCGGCCTACGCTGGACGGATGCCCGAGAGCCCGTTCGACCAGCAGCGCTACCAGGTCCGCCACGACTGGGGCGTTGAGGGGCTCCGGCGCCTCGCCCCCGCGGACATCGTCGTGGTCGTCGACGTGCTGCGGTTCTCCACGACGGTGACGGATGCTGTCGCGCGAGGCGAAAGCGTTCGGCTCGACGCGGATGCGCACGCGGTGTCGATCAACGGCGCGGCCGTCGCCGAGGCCGCGGCAGGGTCGGGGGCCGTCGTGCTGCTCGGATGCCTCCGCAACGCCGCCGCGGTCGCCCGGGCCGTGCTCGACCTCCAGCACGAGCGCGGCGTGCGCACGAGCATCACCGTGATCGCGGCGGGCGAGCTCGCCGGCCGTGACCTCGGCGCTCCGCTCCGGTTCGCGGTCGAGGACCAGCTCGGCGCGGGTGCGATCGTCGACGCGCTCGGCGGCCTCGGCGTGGACCACACCTCGCCCGAGGCGGCGGCGGCGTGCGAGGCTTTCCGCGGGCTGCGCGGCGCCGTCCGGCACCTGCTCACGGCCGGCGGCTCGGGGCAGGAGCTCCTCGACCGCGACGCCCGCGACGAGGTGCTGAACGCGGCCGCGGTGGATGCGGCATCCGTCGTCCCGGTCCTGCGCGACGGGGCGTTCGTCGCGTACTGACGCGGCTCAGTCGCGCGGGGTCATCGCTGCCAGGCGCGTCGCTCGCGTGATCTCGCGGCGTGTCCAGGTGAAGGCGTGGCGTTCGTCGAAGTGCGGGGCGCACTTCGCGCACGACGTCGGCCGGGTCGCCTTGCGGTGCCGGTACGCGACGTGCCCCGCGGGGCAGACGCCGATCCACGGCGCGAGCTCGGTCGCCGTCTCGCCGTTGTGCGTGGTGCCGCCGACGTAGCCGAGGTCGCGCGCGACGGCCTTCCACCGCGCGCCGTGGCCGGCACGCGGCCCGGCGAGGGCGTGGGCCACCTCGTGCAGCAGCGTCTGGTGGTTGGTGTCGTCGTCGTACCGCGCGGCGAGGTAGCGCGAGACGCTGATGCGCTTGTGCGTGTAGTCGCACAGCCCCGCCCGGCGCTTCGCGTTGTCGAACGCGAAGCTCCACGAGTCGTCGAGGTGGAGGGCGATGAGGGCCTCGGCCCAGTGCCGCACGCGATGCAGATCCGACATGTGCGCGAGACTAGAACGTATCTCCGACACTCCGGCTCAGGGTGCCCACCTCAGCTGGCGACGGATGCCGCGGCCCGGCGCCGGTCGGCGGCGTCGATCGCGAGGAGGGTCGACTCGAGCTGGTCCTCGGTGGCGCCGGACTCCTGGCGCAGGAACAGTGCGCGCTTGAAGTCCTTGCGGGCGGCCTCGAAGTCGCCGGCGTCGTAGTTGACCTTGCCGCGGTGCTGATAGGCGAAGGCGCCGATGCCGGCCCAGCCCTGCCCGTCCGCCTCTTCGGCGCACGTGGTGAGCTCCTGATCGGCGGCTCCGTACGCGCCGCGGGCCTGCAGCACGGTGGCGTGCAGGATGCGGGCGCGCAGCAGGTCCTTGCGGGTGCCGGCCATGCGCGCGACGCGCACCGACTGCTCCGAGATGACGAGGGCCTCGTCAGGGCGATCCAGGACCTTGAGCAGCCACACGCGCTCGAGCAGCGCCGGAAGACTGCGCTGATCGCCGATCTCTTCGAGCCGCTCCTTGCACTGGCTCGCGTTCACCTTCTCGCGGAGAGTGTCGGGGTCGTACCCGCTGATGTAGCTCACGTCTGACTCCCTTCGCCGCGCCGGTGGCCTCTCCAGTGTGCCTTGCCGCTTCCCGGGACGCGGTCGTGCCACGCCGGGTCGCGGCATCCGTGAACCGTCAGCGGGTGAAGACGGATGCCGAGGGCTTGGGCGACGGCGTCGCGTCGGCGTCGGTGGCCACCCGCGCGCCGCGCGCGAACTCGTCGAGCTCGCGTCCTTCGGCGACCTTGGCGGGGTGCGGACCCGCGGCCATGAGGCGCGGGAGCCACTCGGTCGGAAGGGGCGCGCGCGAGGCCGCGATCACGAGGTTGCCGAAGCGGCGGCCCTTGAGCGTCTGCACCTCGGCGAGCACGATGACGTGCTCGAGCACGGCCTGCACGGTCGCGACCTCGCGGCGGGCGAAGGCGAGGCCCGCGCCGTCGGCGACGTTCACGAGGAGCACTCCGTCGGGGGCGAGGAACCGTGCGGCCTCGGTGAAGAACTCCACGGTCGTGAGGTGCGCGGGTGTCTGCGCGCCCGAGTACACGTCCGAGACGACGAGGTCGGCAGCACCCACGAGACCCGCGGGCAGGCGCCCGAGCGTCTCGCGCGCGTCGCCGATGCGCACCCGGATCGAGGCACCGCGGGGGAGCGGCAGGTTCTCGCGCACCAGGTCCCACAGCGCCGGTTCGAGCTCGACCACCTGCTGCCGCGAGCCCGGACGCGTCTGCTCGATGTACCGCGGGATCGTCAGCGCGCCGGCGCCCAGGTGGATCGCGGTGAGCGGCTGCCCGGGCATCCGCAGGCGGTCGATCACGGCGCCCATGCGCGCGACGTACTCGAAGTGCAGGTGCGTCGGATCGTCGAGGTCCACGTGCGACTGCGGCGTGCCGTCGACGTCGAGCTCCCACCCGCCGCCGAACGGCGAGCGCACCACGCGGGCGAGCGTCCCGTCCGAGAGCCGGACGGAGGGGACGGATCCTTCCTCCCGCGCGCGTGCCATGGCCTCCACGTTAGCCGCACCCGGCCGAGCGCCACCCCGCCGACCCTCGCCGGCCGCCCGAACAGGGGGTGGAGCGGGGATACCGTGGAGGCATGGCGGCGATCGACCTCAACGCGGACCTCGGCGAGACCGTCGACGGGGTGCCCACGGCCGACGACGAGGCGATGTTCGCGGTCATCTCGAGCGCGAACGTGGCCTGCGGCGGGCACGCGGGCGATGCCGCTTCGATGCACGAGGCCGTGGTCCGCGCGCAGCGCTTCGGGGTCGCCGTCGGGGCCCACCCGTCGTACCCGGATCGCGCGCACTTCGGCCGCGTCGCCGTCGTGATCGACCCCGCCGAGCTCGCCGCCACGGTCGCGGAGCAGCTCGCCGCGCTCGCCGACGCCGGCGCCGACCTCCGCTACGTCAAGCCCCACGGCGCGCTGTATCACGCGGTCACCGTCGACCGGGAGCAGGCGGGCGCCGTCGCCCGGGCGATCGCGGATCGCTCCGCGCTGCTCGGCCGGCCGCTGCCCGTGCTGGGCCTGGGCGGTGAGATCGTGCGGGCGGCGGCATCCGTCGGTCTGCCGTTCGTCCCCGAGGCGTTCCTCGATCGCGGCTACCTCCCGGACGGCTCCCTCGTGCCGCGCACGCAGCCGGGCGCGCTGCTCGACGACCCCGCACTGGTGGCGGCGAGAGCCGTCCGCCTCGCGGACGAGGGCGTGGTCGAGGCGGTCGACGGCTCCCTCGTGCGCGCGGATGCCGCGTCGCTGTGCGTGCACGGCGACTCGCCGTCGGCGGTCGACATGGCCCGCGCCGTGCGCGCGGCGCTCGACGCCGCCGGCGTGGAGGTGCGGGCGCCATGGTGACCCCGCGCGTGCGGCCGATGGGGGAGCGCGCGTTCCTCCTGGAGGTCGGCGCGCTCGACGAGGTGCTCCCGCTGCACGCCACGCTCGCCGCCTCGCGTCCCGATGGCGTCATCGACCTCGTCCCTGCCGCGCGCACGGTGCTCGTCCGGGTCGACCCGCGGGTGCTTCCCCCGGCGGCTGCGCGCTCGTGGGCGCTCGGTGCGGCGACCGAGACCCGGGAGGCGACGGATGCTGCGTCCCCGCCCGTCGAGCTCGCCATCGCGTACGACGGGGCCGACCTGGCCGACACCGCGCGCCTGCTGGGCGTCGACGCCCACGAACTCGCGCGGCGCCACGCCGAGGCGGACTGGCGAGTCGCGTTCACGGGCTTCGCGCCCGGCTTCGGGTACCTCGTGAGCGACGACTGGACGTTCGACGTGCCCCGGCTCGAGTCGCCCCGCACGCGCGTGCCCGCCGGATCCGTCGGACTCGCCGGCGTCTTCAGCGGTGCCTATCCCCGCGACACCCCCGGCGGCTGGCGGCTCATCGGCACGACCACGGCGCCCCTCTTCGACCCGGATGCCGCGTCCCCCGCGCTCCTCGAACCCGGAGCGCGCGTGCGGTTCCGCCCCGTGTCCGCCGCAGTCACCACAGCCCCCTCGACCTCGATCGAGAGCCGCTCTCCTGTCACGAACGGCCGGCCGGAGCGGCGGGTCGCGACAGGGGAGCGGTCACCTGCCGGGGATGCCGGAGCGCCTGCCGGACCGGGGGCGACGGGTCGCAGCATCCGTGTCGTCGAATCGGGCCTTCTGACGACGCTGCAGGATCTCGGGCGCGAAGGTTCGGCGTCGGTCGGCGTCGCGGTGTCGGGGGCGCTCGACCGTGGGGCGCTGCGCACCGCGAACCGCCTGGTGGGCAACCCTGAGGGGGCCGCCGGGCTCGAGGTCACGATGGGCGGGCTGCGCGCCGTGGCCGAGGCCGACCTGTGGGTCGCGGTGACCGGCGCGTGGGGCACGGTGCGCCTCGACGGGCGCGAGGTGGATCCGTACGAGGCTCACGAGTGGCGGGCGGGCTCCGAGCTGCACCTCGACTGGTTCGCGCACGGCGCGCGCGGTTACGTCGCCGTCCGCGGCGGGCTCGACGCCCGTGCGGCGCTGGGCTCGCGGGCGACGGATCTGCTCGCGGGGCTCGGACCCGCGGCGCTGCGCGCCGGTGACGTCGTGCGCGTGCGCGACGACGCGGCCGGGCCGATCCCGTTGGCGCCGCCCGCCGGGTGGGGTCCGCCGCACGACGACGAGCTCGAGCTGGAGCTCGCGCCGGGCCCGCGGGCTGACTGGTTCGCCCCGGCGGCGCTCGCCGCCCTCTACGACACGGTCTGGACCGTCTCGAACCACGCCGACCGCGTCGGCGCACGCCTCGACGGACCCGAGCTGGCGCGCGTGCGAACCGGCGAGCTCGCGAGCGAGGCGATGGTGCCCGGCGCGCTGCAGGTGCCGCCGAGTGGCCGTCCCACGATCCTGCTCGCCGACGGCCCCGTCACCGGCGGCTACCCCGTGATCGCGGTGGTGGTGGACGCGAGCCTCGACCTCGTCGCGCAGGCCCGGCCGGGCACGCGAATCCGCTTCCGCCACGCCCGCCCGGGCAGCTGAGCAGCGCCGGGTCGAGGCATCCGTCCCTCTCGCGGGCGCTCGACACCCGCTTCAGGGGGCGCGACACGCGGGCTCGCCGAGGCCATCCCGTGTGTCGTGACCCCCGAAGACGGCGTCAGTCGCCGCCGCCCGCCTCCAGCAGGTCGGCGGTAGCCCGCAGGATCGCGACGATCGCGGCCGTACGCACGTCGCCCGCCGCGCGGTGGCCGTCCGCCTCGGCGGCCGCCGGGGCCACCGCCGCGAGGGCGTCGTGCACCGAGGTCAGCAGCCCGCGGGCGGCGAGGTCGCCGGCGGCGGACAGCATCGGACGCTGCTCGTAGGTGTCGTCGAGGACGTCGAAGACGGCCGCCACGAAGGCGGTGTTGCTCAGCTTCGGTGTCTTCGCCAGCACGCCGAGGGCGGCCGTGGTGAACACGCCGTGGCCGTTGGTCTCGAGCGCGACCTGGTCGGGCTGGCAGGCGCTGATGAGCACCTCCCTGCCGTCGGCGCGGGGCTTCGTCGGCACCGCCGCGCGGTCGGTCTCGACCTCGACCACCCGCTTCCACGCGGCCGTGCGGAAGGGATCGTCCGGCGACGCCGCCCGCTCCTCGCGGAACGCCGCCTCTTCGGCGGCGTTCAGCACCGTCATCCGCGGCGTCGCACCTGCCGGGATCTTGCGCGACTCGAACTCGGTCGGCGTGATCTCGCGGTTCACCGAGCCGGAGTGGCACGAGTCGAAGAACAGCGTCACCGCGACGCCCTCGGGGATCGCGTCCCAGATGACGCCGAGATCGTCGTCGACGATCAGCTGTCCGTCGCGGAAGTCGACCGGGCAGAGGGCCTCGTCCTTCGGGCCGAACTCGTCGGTCTCGTCGCCGTCGAGATCCGGCACGAACGTGCCGTGGCCGGCGAACTGGATCGCGACGATGTCGCCGTCGCGGGCCGACGAGACCTTGTCGAGCATCGCCCGCAGGATCGCGTCGCGGGTCGCGTCGCCGTTGTGGATCGACTCCACCTGGAAGCCCGCGTCGCCGAGCGCCTTGGCCCAGGACTCCGCATCGGCGACGCAGCCGCTGAGCGGGTCCCTCGGGTACGCGTCGATGCCGATGCACAGGGCGAGCTTGCGCGATGCCGCGCCTCGCGCGCCGGTCGGCTCGGGGCGGGGCGCCGGGACGAACTCTCCGACCTCGCGCGCCCGCGCCGGGAACACGGCGACGTGGTCCGCCTCGTTGCTGTCGGGCACGCCGACCACGCGCCGGGCGAGACTCATCATGGTCTGCTCGTCGTTGTCGAAGTCGCCGTGCGACGTCGCCTGCGTGCTGCTGCGGGGCCCGCGGGTGACGGGGCCGAGAACCAGACGCTCGCTCCGGTCGCCCAGGTACGCCATCGTGCGGCCGGAGCCGCGCAGGTGCTCCTCGACACCGAGGATCTCGGCATCCTTCTCCGCTTCGAAGGCTCGTGAGACGAGATACAGGAGGGACTTGCGGTACACCCCCGCGGTGTTGTCGCGCTTCTCGTGGTTCTCGTCCATCGTGAAGATCGAGAGGTTCTCGATCTTCCCGGCCTCCGCGAGCGGCAGCAGCGTCGCCTCGAAGGTGTCGATGCGCACCGCCGGGGCGAGGAACGTCACCGTCTTGACGCTGTCCACGCGGTCATCGCCCTCGAACAGCCGCGGGACGAAGTGCGAGTGGTAGATCGAGCCCGCGCTGTGCCCGCCGATGTGCAGTTCGATGGCGCCCGCATTCGCCGCCATGAACTCGCGCAGCGCGCCGGCCAGCACGAAGGCCCCGCCCGGGTCGCCGCCGTCGACACTGGGAAGGCACGCGCCGGCCGAGTCGAGCTTCATGTCGTCCCAGAACTTGCGACCTCCGAGCACGCGCGCCGCCGCCTCGACCGCGAGGTCCGTGAGGTCCGTGAAGCCACGCTTGCCCGCCTTGCCGCGGACGACGTCCTCGAGGGTGGTCTTGAACCCGCTCTCCCACACGAGGTGGATCGGGTACACCCCGTTCTTCTTCCACCAGCCGGTCTGCCGCTGCGCCGTCAGCAGGCCCGCATCCTTGTCGGTGAGACCGCCGTGCGCCCAGATGAACACCGGGACGGGTGCGGGCGTCTCACCGGCGGGGGTCTTCTTCGCCTGCTGGTCGACGAACGCGGCGAGATCGACCTCGATCATGCGGCGGACGTCGGCCGCCGTCGTGGCGAAGTCCGCCACGGTGCGGGGCTTCGCGACCGCGGTCTTGGCGAGACGGCCGTCCGCGGTGTGGACGACGTGCTTGCGCAGCGCGGTGAGCTCGGCCGCCGTGAGGCTCGCGCCCCGGGCGGTCGTCGTGGTCTCGGGCATGGTGTCACGTCCTGTCTGCTGGTGATGGGTGGCTGAAGGTCAAGGGTTGTCGCCGGCGTCCCCTGCGGCGTGGGGCACGAGCCTCGCGCGCGGGTCGGCGAACACGGTGAAGGCCAGCGACGTGAGATCGCCCGCCTCGCGCGCCGCCTGCCGCGCCGCGAGGACCGCCTCGCCGACTGTCGCGTTCTGGCCGAGTGTGCGCTGGTAGAAGGTGCGGACGAAGAGGGCCGTGACGTCGTCTCGCACGGCCCATGAGCAGCCGATGAACACGCCGACGCCGCCGCGGAGGAAGACCTCCGCGAAGCCGCCGAGGCCGGTGGCGCCCGAGCGCAGCCGGCCGACGTCGCACGCGCTGAGGAAGACGAAGGGGGTGGAGGTCGCGGCGGACGTGTCGAGCTCGGGGAGATCTCGGCGCGCGTCGGAGTCGGTGTACGACGCCGACCCGTCGTCGTGATCCTCGGAGAAGGCCGCGAAGGCGATCTCCTGACCGAGCGGCGCGATGTCGCGCCAGCGGCCGTGCCCGGCGAAGTGGAGCAGGTCGAAGCCGTCCTCGATCGCCTGGCGGAACTCGACCGGGTCGGCGGCGGATCGCGGGGGACCCGCGAGCAGGTCGCCGAGCGTCTCGATCTCCTCTCGGGCGCGCGGGAGGTCGAGACTGTGGTCGACGTAGTCGGGTGCGATAGCGACGACGCGCGTGGGGTCGACGGGGATGACGGTGGGTCGCGACGTGCCGTACATCCATCGGGTGAGTCCGAGGTCACCGAGGAAGTAGCGCTCCGGATCGGGCCGTTGCTTGCCGACCGGCACGAGATGGACGATCTCCCAGGGGATGTCGAGTTCGCCGGAGGTCTGCAGCACGAGCTGCGAGATCCGGCGGCGTCGGCTCCAGAGCAGCGCGTTGACGTCGTCGCCGAGGAGCTCCTCGGCGACCCGGGCACCGAGGGTGCGCACGTCGCGCCGGGCGGTGTCGGCGGCCTCGTCGGGATCGTCTTCGACGGAATCGAGGAACGTCTTGCGAATCCTGGAGAGCTCCGCGTAGATGCCTTCGACGTACGCGCTCTTGTCGGGCAGTCGCACGGAGTTCTTGGCGACGGTGCGCCCGATCTTCGCCGTGACGAGCAGCTCCGATGCGCCGCGCGACATGGACTCGTCGATGACGAGCGTCGGAAGGTCGGCGATGCTCCGGGGCGGGGCCGCGACCGAGGCGACCGTGGTGCGCGGGTCCTCGGCGACGATGCCCTCGACGGCGTCGTCGGCCGCGAGGATCGGCGTGCTCAGCGCCAGCACCGCGAGCGGCGTCACGATGGGCGGCTGGGTGAACGTGACGGTGATGTGTCCGCGTCCGGGCCCGTCGGGGACCAGCGCGAAGACGAGTCGACGCGGATCGGAGACTTTCGCGGGGAGCGTGGTCGAGAGGATCGACGGGGTGCCGTCGGCGAAGGCGAGGCCCCGCAGCTGCATGGCCACCTCGATCTCGCGCGCGGGGTCGAACAGCGCCTTGGCCTTCTTGCGTGCCGTCCCGGCCGTCGGAGCGAGGTCCGCGAGCGACAGCCGCACGACCGCGTCGAACGGGACGCCCTCCACGACGCGCGCGGGCACCTCGGCATCGACGAACGCCGGGACGGGAGACGCACCGTCGAGCCCGCCGGACGGCGTGACTGCCTCGGGGGCCGGCGCCGGCTCGGCGGCCACGGGGGGCGGCGCGGGCGCGGGCATCGGAGTCGGGTCGGGTGATGGTGGGGGGACCACGGGCGCGAGCCCGGGTGAGCGTCCGCCGAATCCACCGCCGCCGAACACGACATCGGGGACCAGGGGCGGCGGGGGCGGTTCAGCGGCCGCCTCGAGCTCGCCGCCTATCCCCATGCCGCCCTGTGCGACCTGGTGCTCGAGCCACGCGATGCCCGTCTCGAAGTCGCTCGCCACGACCGTGAGGTGGAGGGTCTCGTCGCGTGCGACCGCGATCCGCGCGCTGTACCGGCCGGCGCCGAGCGCCTCGAAGTGGACGAGTTCGGCAACCCCGCCGCGTACGACGATCGCCGCGTAGTGGAAGTCGTCGCTGCCCTTGACGCGCACCCGCACGACGGTGTCGGAGAGGCCGTGCAGCATGATGTCGGCCAGGAGGGTCACGCCGAATTCGTTCGGCTCGACGTCCGGCGGGGCCGCGTCGACGCGCACGTCCACGGCGTCGGCGTCGGAATCGACGTCGACTGCGCCGTGCGGCACGTCTGGAACACGCGCCATGTCGACCCCCTCGCACCGGTGCCCAGTCACCTGACGATCCGAGAGCGCTGCTCGGTGCACAGCATACGAGCGCGCTCCTCACCACACCAGAGCGGCGTCGTGGGCGGCTGATACCTCTGGACCGAGTGGATGCCGCGGCCCGCGGCATCCACTCGGCTCTACCAGGCGCGCAGCGCGTCGACGACCGTCGCGAACTCGTGTTCCGGCAGTGCCAGCTGCACCGCTTCGGCGACGGTGAGCTCGGCCCCGGCGATCTCGCCGGCCTCGACGCTCTGCGCATCGCGGCCGCGGAGGATCTCGAGGTACGGCGTGTGCACCGTGAACGACTCCACGTCGAAGATGCCGATGCGCCGGCGGATCTCGCCGGCGGCGACGGCGAGCGCCGCCGCCCGCCATGCTTCGCCGTGGGCCGCCGCGACCGCGCACACGCCCTCGAGGCCGTACGCGACGCCCTCTTCGTAGTGCAGCCCGACCGAGAGCAGCAGGGTGTGCACGAACTCGCGCTCCGCCTCCTCGATGCGGCCGAGCTGGAAGTTCAGGCGGGACCGCAGGTTGCCGGCGACCGAGGTCGTGAACAGATCCCCCCGCGACTCGGCGACCGAGGTGGCGCGGTCGAAGTGTGCGAGGGCGTCGTCGGTGGATCCGCGCACCCAGGCGAGCCGGCCGAGCGAGACCTCGGTGATCGCCTCCGCCCACGTGTTCCCGCGCTCGCGCAGCGTGACCACGGCCTCGCGCAGCTCGGCTTCGGCCTTGTCGGTGTCGAGATGCGAGAACTGCACGCGGGCCGTCGCGCGAGCGGCGAGCGCCATCGCCGCGGCATCCTCGTCGCCGCTCTCACGGAACAGGCGCACGCACTCACCGAGGCCCGCCACCACCTGCTCGCTCGGCCGCTGCCACATCTCGCCCCACAGCGCGAAGAACCACGCGATCGCGCGGGTGTGCGGAGTGATCGGCTGCTCGTGCTGCTTCTCGAGCAGCTCGAGCATCCACACGCGCACCTCCGCGAAGAAGCCGGAGATCCACCAGTAGATGAGCAGGCACCACGCGAAGTCGCCGGCGTCGTCGAGACGGTTGGTGTAGACGAGGTGGCGCACGGCCGCGCGCAGGTTCGGCAGCTCGAGCCCGAGCCGCACCACGGCGTCGGCCTGCCCGCGCCCGCCGAGGTCGGGGGCGATCTGCTGGACGAGCTCCCGGTAGTAGTCGGCGTGGGCGCGCCGCACGCGCTGCGCGTCGCCGCGTTCCTTGAGATGGTCCAGCGCGTACTCCCGCACGATCGCGAGCAGCGAGAAGACGCGGCGTCCGCCCAGCTCGCTCTGCTTCACGAGCGAGCCGTCCGCCAGGGCGGCGAGGGCGTCGATCGCGTGACCACCCCACGGGCGGCCCTCGCCGAGGGCCTCGACCGCATCGAGCGTGAACCTCGTCGCGAACACGCCGAGGTCCTCGAGCAGGTCGCGCTGCGCGGGCGGCAGGAGGCTCACGCTCCAGTCGATCGTCGCCCGCATCGTGCGGTGCCGTTCGGGCAGATCGCGCACCGCGGCCGTGAGCAGCGGCAGGCTCTTCTCGAGACGCCCGGCGATCTGCGCGGGGTTCAGGATGCGCACCTTCGCCGCCGCGAGCTCGATCGCCAGCGGCAGCCCCTCGAGCCTGCGGCAGATGTCGGCGAGATCCCGCGCGTTGTCGGGTGTCACGTCGAACTGCGGATCGATCGCGCGTGCCCGGTCGACGAACAGCGACACCGCCGCCGAGCGTGAGGTGCGGTCGAGGCTCGCGGGGCCCTCGCCGGCGGGCGTCGTGAGCGGCGGCACGTCGTAGACGCGCTCGCCGCGGATCCGCAGGACGATGCGGCTCGTCACCAGGAAGGTCGCCGTCGGCGCGACCGTGTACAGCCGCACGAGCACGGGTGCGGCATCCACGATCTGCTCGAAGTTGTCGAGCACGATCAGCACGCGGCGATCCGCGAGGGCGTGGGCGATGCGCTCCTCGAGCGCGGCCTCGCCGTTGTCGCGGATGCCGAGATAGTAGGCGATCGTCGGCAGCAGCAGTCCCGGCTCGAGCACGCCCTCGAGGAGGACGAAGTAGACCCCGTCCGGGAAGAGGTCGGCGCAGGCGAGGGCCGCCTCGATCGCGAGCCGGCTCTTGCCGATGCCGCCCGGCCCGATGAGGCTCACCACGCGGTCCGTGCCCCTCGCGAGCAGAGTGCGCACCGCATCGATGTCGCCCTCGCGCCCGATGGTGGTCGTGTAGGGCACCGGGACCCGGCCCACCAGGCTGACCGGCGCGGCACCGGTGTCGGGCGCCTCCGGCGTGCGGGATTCGTCGAATCGTTCGGCGAGGAGCATGGCGAGGTCGCCGGCGACGTGGTCTTCGAGGTCTTGGGTGTTGTGGAAGTGGAGGTAGGCGGCGGTGTCGTCGGCTTGGATGCGGGCGATGAGGTCGGTGAGTCGTTCGTCGCGGGTGTCGGTGTCTTTGACGTAGATGAGTTTGGGCATGCCGGCGGGGGCGAGGTTGTATTCGTCTTCGAGGCCGGAGACGTCTTCGTCGGGGGCGACCCAGCCGTAGCTGGCGCCGTAGATGCCGATGAAGACGTCGGATTGGGCGAGGTAGGAGCGGTAGAGGTCTCGGGGCGGGTGGGGGCGGGCGCCGAGTTCGAACATCACGGGGGCGAGCCGGAGTCGCTCGATGGCCGACCGCACTGCTTCGCGTTCTTCCGCGAGCTCGCGCAGGGTCGAGCTCACGAACACCCGGATCCGCTGGTCGGGCGTGCGGATCACAGGCGCCCGCTCGAGGCCCGTCACCACGAAGGGACCTTCTCGCGGACGTCCGCGTCGGCATCGGGCAGCGCGATGGCGATGGCCTCCGCGAGGCCCATCTCCCTGCCCGCGCGCTCACCGGCCTCGACGCTGTCGGGGTCGACCGCCCGCAGCGCCTCCAGCGGGGCGAGATGCACGGCGAACCCTTCGATGTCGTAGATGCCCGTCGTCTCGCGGATCGTCGCCGCGACCGCGGCCAGGGCTCCCGCGCGCCACGCGTCGCCGTGTGAGGCGGCGATCGCCGACATTCCCTCCAGCCCGTACGTGGCGCCGTCGACGAAGTGCAGCCGGATCGACAGCATCAGCGTCAACAGGAACTCCGCCTCCGCCTCGTCGCGCTCGCCCAGCACGAAGCGCAGGCGCGCGCGATTGTTGCCTGCCACGACGCGGGTGAACGCATCATCGGCTGCGTCGGCGATGTCGACCGCCCGGCCGAGGTGCTCGAGAGCCGCCGGGATGTCGCGACGCAGCATGCCGAACTGGCCGAGCACCACCTCGGCGAGCGACTCGGCCCAGCGGTCGCCGAGCTCGTGGAGCGTCGCGATCGCCTCGCCGATCTCGGCCCGGAACACCTCTTCGTCGAGGTCGGCGAACTGCAGCCGCGTCGACGCCTTCGCAGCGAGCGCCATCGCGGCGGCCTGCTCGTCGCCGCTCGCGGTGAAGAGCCTCACGACCTCGCCGAGGTCCTCCACCACCTGGTCGCTCGGGCGCTGCCACAGCTCTGCCCACAGCGGGAAGAACGTCGCGATCGCGCGCGTGCGCGGTGTCAGCGGCATCCGCTTCTCGAGAAGCTCCAGCATCCACAGCCGCACGTCGGCGAAGTACCCGCAGATCCACCAGTAGGCGAGCATCGTCCACGCGAAGTCGCCGGCGTCGTCGAGCCGGTCCATCGAGACCAGATGGCGGGCCGCGGCGCGCAGGTTCGGCACCTCGAGCCCCAGTTCCGCGACGGCGTCGATCTGGTCGGCTCCGCGCAGCCGCGGCGCGACCCGGCGCACCAGGTCGAGGTAGTAGTCGGCGTGCGCGATCCGCATCGCATCCGCCGCCCGGCGGGACTCGAGCGTCTCGAGGGCGTACTCGCGGACGATCGCGAGAAGCGAGAACACCGAGCGGCCGCCGGAGTCGATGCGCTGCACCAGCGACGCATCGATCAGCCCGGCCAGCGTCTCGATCGTGTGAGGACCCCACGAGCGGGTCTCGCCCACCGCCTCGACCGACTCGAGGCTGAACCGTGCGGCGAACACACCGAGGTCCTCGAGCATCGCGCGCTGATCGTCAGACAGCAGTCCCACGCTCCAATCGATCGTCGCCCGCATGGTGCGATGGCGGTCCGGCAGATCACGCACCGAGGTCGACAGCAGTGGGAGGGTGCGCCCGAGACGCTCGGCGACGTCGTGCGGCGAGAGCAGCCGGATCTTCGCCGCGGCCAGTTCGATGGCGAGCGGCAGCCCGTCCAGCCGGCGGCAGATGCCGATGACGTCGGCCGCGTTCTCGGCGGTGAGCTCGAAGCCGGGGAGTGCGGACGCGGCGCGCTCGGCGAACAGCACGCATGCCGACGACGCCTGCGCCTGCGCGAGCGTCGCAGGGAGATCCGGCGCGGGCGTCTCGAGCGTCTCGACCTCGAACACGCGCTCCCCGCGGATGCGCAGCACGATCCGGCTCGTCACCAGGAAGCACGCACGCGGCGCGAGCGAGTACAGGCGCACCAGGACGGGGGCCTCGTCGATGATCTGCTCGAAGTTGTCGAGCACGATGAGCACGTGGCGGTCGCCGATCGCCTGCGCGATGCGCTCCTCGAGCGTGGCCGCCCCGGTGTCGCGCACGCCGAGGATGTAGGCGATCGTCGGCAGCAGGAGCCCCGGTTCGAGCACGCCCTCCAGCGGCACGAAGTACACGCCGTCGGGGAACAGGTCGGTGTTCGCGTGGGCCGCTTCGATCGCGAGCCGGCTCTTGCCGATGCCGCCGGGTCCGATGAGGCTCACCACTCGGTGGAGGCCTCCGGCCAGCAGCGCCCGGATCTCGGCGAGCTCGCCCTCGCGCCCGATCGTCTCGGTGTACGGCTCCGGCACGCGCGCCGCGAGCGAGATCTCGGCCGCCGTGGCCGGCTCGGTGCGCCGCGACTGGTCGAATCGTTCGGCGAGGAGCATGGCGAGGTCGCCGGCGACGTGGTCTTCGAGGTCTTGGGTGTTGTGGAAGTGGAGGTAGGCGGCGGTGTCGTCGGCTTGGATGCGGGCGATGAGGTCGGTGAGTCGTTCGTCGCGGGTGTCGGTGTCTTTGACGTAGATGAGTTTGGGCATGCCGGCGGGGGCGAGGTTGTATTCGTCTTCGAGGCCGGAGACGTCTTCGTCGGGGGCGACCCAGCCGTAGCTGGCGCCGTAGATGCCGATGAAGACGTCGGATTGGGCGAGGTAGGAGCGGTAGAGGTCTCGGGGCGGGTGGGGGCGGGCGCCGAGTTCGAACATCACGGGGGCGAGCCGGAGTCGCTCGATGGCCGACCGCACTGCTTCGCGTTCTTCCGCGAGCTCGCGCAGGGTCGAGCTCACGAACACCCGGATCCGCTGGTCGGGCGTACGGATCACGGGGTGTTCCACCCCAGTCATGTGCATATATTGGCGCGATCGGCGGCGTTTCGCCATGGTTTCGGTGCACGGATGTATCCGATGCCGTCGCCGTCTCGGTTCGCGGCGCCCTGCTTCGCATCCCCGACCCTCTCTTCCACGCGGGCGTGCGCAGGAGTATGTTGCGGCGGTGACGGCGTCGAAGAGGACGCTGTTGTCCGGATCGGGGCTCCGGGCATTCACCAATGGGAGGGGAAGCGATGAAGAAGGCCTTGGCGTGCGCGGTGGTGGCGATCGGGCTGGTGCTCGGCAGCGGCGGAGCCGCGATGGCGGGCGAGGTCAACGGGAACGGCGGCGAGGCGCAGGGAGCCAACAACTCCGCGTCGGAGTGCGCGTTCTCGGGCCAGGACACGGCTGACGCGATCGAGAACCCGCCGACGGCGCCCGACTACAACCCGATGTTCGACGACGACGCTCTCGCGATGCGGGGGAACCAGAAGCACGGGTACAAGGGCATCCAGAGCTACGGCATGTTCATCAGTGCGGGCATCGACGTCGGCATCAACCCCGGTGACGCCTGCCGCGGAAACCTGGGGAAGAAGCACTGATCTGACCTCCGCGCCCGCGTGTTCCGGCCCTGTGCCGGGCGCGCGGGTGCGGTCGTCTTGCGGCTTATACCGCAGCATCCAGAACTTTTCAAGAATCCGACTGGACACGGCGCGTCGTGCGACGTATAGTGGGTCTTTGCGCTCTTGGATTCCCCCTGCCCTCATATGGTGGTCGGCTGTGCCTGCGCCCCCTCACGTTCACGTGAGGAGTGCCGCGCGGGTTTCGGGGATGAGGAGCACTCCACCTGACGACAAGGAAACGAGCCCTACGGGCCCACGGAGGTAATCCCCTTGGCTGCTGCGCGCAACGCATCCAACCCCACCACCACCACCCCCAAGAACGGACGCGGAGCATCCCGCCTCTCGTTCGCCAAGATCTCCGACACGCTGACGGTCCCCGACCTTCTCGCGCTGCAGACCGAGTCGTTCGACTGGCTCGTCGGCAACGAGGCCTGGAAGGCGCGCGTCGCGGACGCGAAGGCCGCCGGTCGCACCGACGTGCCCGAGGTCAGCGGCCTCGAGGAGATCTTCGAGGAGATCTCGCCCATCGAGGACCTGAGCGAGACCATGCAGCTCTCGTTCACGAACCCGTACCTCGAGCCCGAGAAGTACTCCATCGAGGAGTGCAAGGAGCGCGGCAAGACGTACGCGGCCCCGCTCTACGTCGAGGCCGAGTTCATGAACCACCAGACCGGTGAGATCAAGACCCAGACGGTCTTCATGGGCGACTTCCCGCTCCAGACCGACAAGGGCACGTTCATCATCAACGGCACCGAGCGCGTCGTCGTGTCGCAGCTCGTCCGTTCGCCCGGTGTCTACTTCGACAAGACCCCCGACAAGACCTCCGACAAGGACATCGTGTCGGCGCGCGTCATCCCGTCGCGCGGCGCCTGGCTCGAGTTCGAGATCGACAAGCGCGACCAGGTCGGCGTCCGCATCGACCGCAAGCGCAAGCAGTCGGTCACCGTCTTCCTGAAGGCCCTCGGTCTCACCAGCGAGGACATCCTCGCCGAGTTCGCCGGCTTCGACTCGATCGAAGAGACCCTGTCGAAGGACACGATCCTCACCAAGGAGGACGCGCTCCGCGACATCTACCGCAAGCTCCGTCCGGGCGAGCAGGTCGCCGCCGAGGCCGCCCGCGCGCTCCTGGACAACTTCTACTTCAACCCGAAGCGCTACGACCTCGCCAAGGTCGGCCGGTACAAGATCAACCACAAGCTCGGTCTCGACAAGCCGCTCACCGACTCGGTGCTGACGGTCGACGACATCGTCGCGACGATCAAGTACCTCGTCCGCCTGCACCGCGGCGACGTGACGTTCGACGGCGTGCGCGGCGGCAAGCCGGCCGAGATCCGTCTCGACGTCGACGACATCGACAACTTCGGCAACCGTCGCATCCGCGCGGTCGGCGAGCTCATCCAGAACCAGGTCCGCACCGGTCTGTCGCGCATGGAGCGCGTCGTCCGCGAGCGCATGACCACGCAGGACATCGAGGCGATCACGCCGCAGACCCTGATCAACGTCCGCCCCGTCGTGGCCGCGATCAAGGAGTTCTTCGGAACGTCGCAGCTGTCGCAGTTCATGGACCAGAACAACCCGCTCGCGGGTCTGACCCACAAGCGTCGCCTCTCGGCGCTCGGCCCCGGCGGTCTGTCGCGTGAGCGGGCAGGCGTCGAGGTCCGCGACGTCCACCCGTCGCACTACGGCCGCATGTGCCCCATCGAGACGCCGGAAGGCCCGAACATCGGTCTGATCGGCTCGCTCGCCTCGTTCGCGCGCATCAACGCGTTCGGCTTCATCGAGACGCCGTACCGTCGTGTCGTCGAGGGCAAGGTCACCGACGAGATCGACTACCTGACCGCCTCGGAGGAGAGCGACTACATCGTCGCCCAGGCCGGTGTCGAGTTGAAGGCCGACGGCAGCTTCGCGCAGGACCGTGTCCTCGCCCGTCGCGGCAACGGCGGCGAGGTCGACCTCTTCCACTCGGAGGAGATCGGCTACATGGACGTCTCGCCGCGCCAGATGGTGTCGGTGGCGACCTCGCTCATCCCGTTCCTCGAGCACGACGACGCCAACCGCGCCCTCATGGGTGCGAACATGCAGCGCCAGGCCGTTCCGCTTCTCCGCTCGGAGTCGCCGGTGGTCGGCACGGGCATGGAGGGCTTCGCCGCGATCGACGCCGGTGACGTCGTCACCGCCGACAAGGCCGGTGTCGTCGTCGAGGTCTCGGCCGACGTCGTGACCGTGCAGCTCGACGAGGGCGGCACCCAGGACTACTTCCTGCGCAAGTTCGACCGCTCGAACCAGGGCACGTCGTACAACCAGCGCGTGGTCGTCTCGGCCGGCGAGCGCGTCGAGGCCGGCGAGGTCATCGCCGACGGTCCCGCGACCGAGAACGGCGAGCTCGCCCTCGGAAAGAACCTCCTCGTCGCGTTCATGACGTGGGAGGGTCACAACTTCGAGGACGCGATCATCCTCAGCCAGGACCTGGTGAAGGACGACACCCTCTCCTCGATCCACATCGAGGAGTACGAGGTCGACGCCCGCGACACGAAGCTCGGCAAGGAGGAGATCACGCGTGACCTCCCCAACGTCAGCCCCGACCTCCTGAAGGACCTCGACGAGCGCGGCATCATCCGCATCGGCGCCGAGGTGCGTCCCGGCGACATCCTCGTCGGCAAGGTCACGCCGAAGGGCGAGACCGAGCTCTCGGCCGAGGAGCGCCTGCTCCGCGCGATCTTCAACGAGAAGAGCCGCGAGGTCCGCGACACGTCGCTGAAGGTGCCTCACGGTGAGCAGGGCACGATCATCGCGGTCAAGGAGTTCAACGCCGAGGACGGCGACGACGAGCTCGGCTCGGGCGTCAACCGCCGCGTCGTGGTCTACATCGCCCAGAAGCGCAAGATCACCGAGGGTGACAAGCTCGCCGGCCGTCACGGCAACAAGGGCGTCATCGCGAAGATCCTCCCCGTCGAAGACATGCCGTTCCTCGCGGACGGCACGCCGGTCCAGGTCATCCTGAACCCGCTCGGCATCCCCGGTCGAATGAACTTCGGCCAGGTCCTCGAGCTCCACCTCGGCTGGATCGCCAAGCAGGGCTGGAAGGTCGAGGGCACCCCCGAGTGGGCCGCCCAGCTGCCCGAGCAGGCCTTCGAGGCTCCGGCCGGCACCAAGGTCGCCACGCCGGTGTTCGACGGCGCGTTCGAGGCCGAGATCGCGGGTCTGCTCGACTCGACGAACCCGACCCGCGACGGCGAGCGCCTGATCGACTCGTCGGGCAAGACGCAGCTGTTCGACGGTCGCTCCGGCGAGCCGTTCCCGGCTCCGATCTCGGTCGGCTACATGTACATCCTGAAGCTGCACCACCTCGTGGACGACAAGATCCACGCGCGCTCGACGGGTCCGTACTCGATGATCACCCAGCAGCCGCTCGGTGGTAAGGCGCAGTTCGGTGGCCAGCGCTTCGGTGAGATGGAGGTGTGGGCCCTCGAGGCCTACGGCGCCGCGTACGCGCTCCAGGAGCTCCTCACGATCAAGTCCGACGACATCCTCGGCCGCGTCAAGGTCTACGAGGCGATCGTCAAGGGCGAGAACATCCAGGAGCCCGGCATCCCCGAGTCGTTCAAGGTGCTCATGAAGGAGATGCAGTCGCTCTGCCTGAACGTCGAGGTCCTCTCGGCCGACGGCACCGCGGTCAACCTCCGCGACACCGACGATGACGCCTTCCGCGCCGCTGAAGAGCTCGGCATCAACATCTCCAGCCGCTTCGAGTCCTCGTCGATCGACGAGATCTAAGCGCGCCAGGTAACGAACGAATTTCCGACACAGGAGAACCAGTGCTCGAATCAACCACTTTCGATCAGCTTCGCATCGGCCTGGCCACCGCTGACGACATCCGTCGTTGGTCCTACGGCGAGGTCAAGAAGCCCGAGACCATCAACTACCGCACCCTGAAGCCCGAGAAGGACGGTCTGTTCGGCGAGCAGATCTTCGGACCCTCGCGCGACTGGGAGTGCGCGTGCGGCAAGTACAAGCGCGTCCGCTTCAAGGGCATCGTCTGCGAGCGCTGCGGCGTCGAGGTCACCAAGTCCTCGGTCCGCCGTGAGCGCATGGGCCACATCGAGCTCGCCGCGCCCGTCACGCACATCTGGTACTTCAAGGGCGTGCCCTCGCGCCTCGGGTACCTGCTCGACATGGCGCCGAAGGACCTCGAGAAGGTCATCTACTTCGCCGCCTACATGGTGATCTCGGTCGATCAGGACGCTCGTCACCGCGACCTGTCGACGCAGGAGAACAACATCCGCCTCGAGCTGAAGACGCTCGCCGACCGCCGCGACGCACGTGTGGCCGCTCGCCTCCAGAAGCTGGAGGAGGAGCTCGCCGCGCTCGAGGAGGAGGGTGCCAAGGCCGACCAGAAGAAGAAGGTCAAGGACGCCGCCGAGAAGGAGATGGCGTCGATCCGCAAGGGCACCGACGACCAGATCACCCGTCTCGAGAAGGTGTGGGAGGACTTCCGCACGCTCGAAGTCGGCCAGCTCAAGGGCGAGGACGAGATCTTCCACGAGCTCCAGGACCGCTTCGGTCAGTACTTCGAGGCCCACATGGGCGCGGAGTCGATCAAGCGTCGCCTCGAGGCGTTCGACCTGGCGGCCGAGGCCGACAGCCTGCACCTGCAGATCTCCGAGGGCAAGGGCCAGCGCAAGATCCGTGCGATCAAGCGCCTGAAGGTCGTCAACTCGTTCCTGCAGACCGGCATGTCGCCGGCCTCGATGGTGCTCGACGTCGTCCCGGTGATCCCGCCGGAGCTGCGCCCGATGGTGCAGCTGGACGGTGGCCGCTTCGCGACCTCCGACCTGAACGACCTGTACCGCCGCGTGATCAACCGCAACAACCGCCTCCGTCGCCTGATCGACCTCGGTGCCCCCGAGATCATCGTCAACAACGAGAAGCGCATGCTGCAGGAGGCCGTCGACGCGCTGTTCGACAACGGCCGCCGCGGTCGCCCCGTCACCGGTACCGGCAACCGCGCCCTCAAATCCCTGAGCGACATGCTCAAGGGAAAGCAGGGTCGCTTCCGCCAGAACCTGCTCGGCAAGCGCGTGGACTACTCGGGCCGTTCGGTCATCATCGTGGGTCCGCAGCTCAAGCTCCACCAGTGCGGTCTGCCCAAGCAGATGGCGCTCGAGCTGTTCAAGCCGTTCGTGATCAAGCGCCTGATCGACCTCGGTCACTCGCAGAACATCAAGGCCGCCAAGCGCGCCGTCGAGCGCACGCGTCCCGAGGTCTGGGACGTGCTCGAGGAGATCATCCGCGAGCGTCCCGTGCTGCTCAACCGTGCACCCACGCTGCACCGCCTCGGCATCCAGGCCTTCGAGCCGCAGCTCGTCGAGGGCAAGGCCATCCAGCTGCACCCGCTCGTCTGCGCCGCCTTCAACGCGGACTTCGACGGTGACCAGATGGCCGTGCACCTGCCGCTGTCGGTCGAGGCCCAGGCCGAGGCCCGCATCCTGATGCTCGCCTCGAACAACATCCTCAAGCCGTCGGACGGCCGCCCGGTGACCCTGCCCTCGCAGGACATGATCATCGGTCTGCACCACCTGACCACGGTCATCGAGGGTGCTGCCGGCGAGGGCCGCGTGTTCGGCTCGGTCGGCGAGGCGATCCTGGCCAAGGACGAGGGCACCCTCGACCTGCAGGCCAAGGTCCGCATCCGCATCCCGGGTCTCGCGTTCCTCGAGGGCGAAGCCCCCGAGGGCTACGAGCGCCACGGCCTCGTGGACGCGTCGCTCGGCCAGGCGATCTTCAACGACACGCTCCCCAAGGGCTACCCGTTCGTCCGCGAGCAGGCCGACAAGGGCAAGCTGTCGCAGATCGTGAACAAGCTCGCCGAGGAGTACCCCAAGGTGGAGGTCGCGGCATCCCTCGACCGCATCAAGGACGCCGGCTTCTACTGGGCCACCCGTTCGGGTGTCACCGTGGCGCTCAGCGACATCCTCACGCCCCCGAACAAGGGCGAGATCGTCGCGGGCTACGAGAAGCAGGCCGCGAAGGTCCAGGCGCAGTTCGAGAAGGGTCTCACCACCGACGCCGAGCGTCGTCAGGAGCTCATCAAGATCTGGACCGAGGCGACCGACGAGGTCCAGAAGGCGATGCGCGACCACTTCCCGGCCGACAACACCATCAACCGCATGGTCTCGTCGGGCGCTCGTGGTAACTGGCTGCAGATCCGCAACATCGCGGGTATGCGAGGCCTGGTGAACAACCCGAAGGGTGAGATCATCCCGCGCCCGATCATCTCCTCGTACCGCGAGGGTCTGTCGGTGGCGGAGTACTTCATCGCGACGCACGGTGCCCGTAAGGGTCTGGCCGACACGGCCCTCCGTACGGCCGACTCGGGCTACCTGACCCGTCGCCTCGTGGACGTCTCGCAGGATGTCATCATCCGCGAAGAGGACTGCAGCACGACCAAGGGCCTCGAGTTCACCATCGCCGCTCCCGGTGCCGACGGCACGCTGGTGCGCGACGCGAACGTCGAGAACTCGGTGTTCGCCCGCACGCTCGCGGCCGACGCGGTCGACCCGAAGGGCGAGGTCGTCGCCTCGGCCGGTGAGGACGTCGGCGACGTGCTCATCGACAAGCTGGTCGCGGCGGGTGTCGAGTCCATCAAGGTGCGCTCGGTGCTCACGTGCGACTCGGCCGTCGGTGTCTGCGCGAAGTGCTACGGCCGCTCGCTCGCGACCGGCAAGATCGTCGACATCGGCGAGGCCGTCGGCATCATCGCGGCCCAGTCGATCGGTGAGCCCGGCACGCAGCTGACGATGCGTACCTTCCACACCGGTGGTTCGGCGTCGGCAGACGACATCACGCAGGGTCTTCCCCGCGTGCAGGAGCTGTTCGAGGCTCGCACCCCGAAGGGTGCGTCGCCGATCGCCGAGGCCGACGGCCGCATCACGATCGACGAGACCGACAAGGCCAAGAAGGTCATCCTCACGCCCGACAACGGCGACGAGCCGCACGTCTACCCGGTCCTGAAGCGCGCGACGCTCCTGGTCGAGGACGGACAGCACGTCACCGTCGGTCAGCCGATCCTGGTCGGCACGCTCGACCCCAAGGAGGTCATGCGTGTCATGGGTGCCCGCGAGGTGCAGAAGTACCTCGTGAACGGCGTCCAGGGCGTGTACCGCTCGCAGGGTGTGCCGATCCACGACAAGCACATCGAGGTCATCGTCCGTCAGATGCTGCGGAAGGTCACCGTGGTCGACCACGGCGACACCACGCTGCTGCCGGGTGAGCTGGTCGACTTCAAGAAGTACCAGACCATCAACCGCGAGGCGGTCGGCGAGGGCAAGCGTCCCGCGTCGGGTCGTCCCGAGCTGATGGGTATCACGAAGGCGTCGCTCGCGACCGAGTCGTGGCTGTCGGCCGCGTCGTTCCAGGAGACCACCCGCGTCCTGACGCAGGCGGCCATGGAGGGCAAGAGCGACCCGCTCATGGGCCTCAAGGAGAACGTCATCATCGGAAAGCTCATCCCCGCCGGAACCGGACTCGCGAAGTACCGCGATGTCACGGTCGAGGCGACGGAGGAGGCCAAGAGCGAGCGGTACCCCAACCGCATCTTCGCCTCGGACGGCGCGTACACCGACGCCGACCTGAGCTACGTCGACTTCGACAGCTTCTCCACGGACGGTTTCACCACCGACTACAACTGAGTCCCGGGTCTGAAAGACCCTGACGCTCGAACGAGAGGCCCCGGCATCGCCGGGGCCTCTCGCCGTTTCGGGGACGGATGCCTCAGCCGAGGCGGTGCCATCCCTCCGCGTCATCGGGCTGAGATGCAGCGCGGTCGCCCTGTGACAGGTTGTCGGCGACGTTCTCCTTGACGCGCTCGGCGGTGTCCTGCGCCTCTTCCTTGACGGTCTCGGCGGAACTCACCGCCGATTCCTTGACCTGCTCGACGGCGTCCTGCGCGGGACCCTTGAGGTTCTGGGCCATCTCCTGCGCAGCATCCTTCGCCTCGTCCACGGCCTTGTCGACCAGCGGCTGGGCCTTGTCGCGCAGCGAGGTCGCGAGCCGCGTCTCGGAGTCGGTGGTCGGAATCAGGCTGGCCACGAGGAACCCGACGCCGGCGGCGAGCAGTCCCACGACGATCGGTGCGCCCTGCGCCTTCTGCTTCGCCTTGTGCGGCAGTTCCTTGACGGCGTCGCCGGCGGCGCCCACCGCGTCGCCGACGGAATGACCGGCCGAGGAGGCCGTGTCGCCGACGTCGTCGGCCACGCCCATCACGTGGCCTTTCATGTCGCCGAAGGCGCGGCGCACCCGGGTGGTCTGTCGCTCCATGATCTTCGGAGGCGACACCTTGTCGGCGAGGGCGTCCACATCGCGCCCGAGTTCGTCGCGCGTCACCTCGATGTCGGCGCGGATCTGGTCTGGGTTGCTCATCATCGGTTCTCCTCATTCCTCTTGAGTGCCTCGGGGATCTCCTTGACGGTCTCCACCGTCTGGGGCGCCCCCTGCACGGTCTTCAGCCGGCTCCGCCCGACGGCGTACAGGATCCCGGCGATCACGGCCCAGATGACGGCGACGATCACGGCCGACCATCCGAGGCTGTCGATCAGGTCGCCGAGCGCCCACCACAGGGCGACGCTCAGGAAGAACACGGCCATCACGGCCGCGTAGCCGGCGCCTCCGAGCAGTCCTGCGCCGATGCCCGCGCGCTTGGCGGACTCGGCGAGCTCCGCCTTGGCGAGCTCGAGCTCCTTGCGCATCAGGGTCGACAGGTCGCGGGAGACCTCGCCCACGAGGTCGCCCAGCGACGTCTCCGCCGCCTTCTGCTGCGACGGTGTGGGCATGTCGGTCATCGTTGCGCCTCCCCGCTCGGTGACCACTCGACCTGCACCGGTCCGTCGGCGGACGCGGGGTTCTGCCCGTTCGCCGCTGTGCGTCCGGCGTCGGGTGACAACGGGTCACCCGGCGCCTGGTCGGCGAGGGCATCGGCGATGGGCGTCCCCTCGTCGTGGGTGCCGCCGCCGACGCCGAACCCGTCGGCTCCGGTGGCAGAGCCGGTCCGCGCAGCCGGCGTGGCCCTCGTCACGCCCGGCGTGCCCGCAGCGAGAGCCGGCCGCGGCGCGCCCGACGAGCCGCTCAGCGTGCCGCTCCCGTTGTGGGCGTCAGCCATGAGCGCGCGCGTCACGCGGCCGGCGACGATGCCCACGCCGAGGGCGATCAGCAGGAACGCGCCCGTGTGCCGGCGAGCGTATCCGCGCACCTCGCGCACGACGTCCGCGGGCTCACGTTGTTCGAGCCAGTCGGCCGCACGCCGGCTCTGCTCGCCGATCGCGCGCACGGCGCTCGTCGCCATGCCCCCGGAGCCCGTGCTCGTCCCCGAGGCCAGTCCGTGGAGCTCGTCGCTCGTGCCTCGCAGCGCAGCGGCGGCGCGCTGCTGCTGCGTGGACGCCTGGTCGGACAACTGCGCGCGCGTCTCGTCGAAGAAGCCGCGGGCGGCGTCCTTCACGTCATGTGCCACGCTCTGGATCTCGTCGCCTGCGACACCGGCGACGTGCATCGCTCCGGCGTCCACTTCGGCCACCGAGTCGACGGCGCGCTCCTTCATGTCCGGCGTGCCCGGGCTCTGCCCTGCCGGTGACCCGTCGGCGGTGCGGTCCACGGGGGATCCGGTCTCATAGGTCGACATGCTCCTCCTCCATCTCACGGCCGGCGTCGGCCGGCGGTGTGCCGGCCGGGGGAATCCGCCGTGGCGAACAACCGTCCGGCAGGAGGAGGGAAGAAAGGAGGGGGTCGAGTTCTCGGCCGCGACGGAGTATCCTGCCGACGCCTGCGGCAGCGGACCTCCGTCTCAGGGGCGAGGATGTGGACGGGTGCTGTGGCCACTCGCGTCCTCGGAGGCCCCGCGCGCGCCGCGGCGCAGCATCCGTCTCTCCGGCTTACCGTGGAGACGGAGGTGGGGGCCCCATGGCGAGGATCGGTGGACGCAACTCGTGGATCGCCGTGCCCGCGGGGATGCTGTGCGCCGCGGTCGTCGCCTCGCTCGTGTGGCTGGCGCTGCCGATGATCCCGGTGGCCGTCGCGTGGGTCGGAGACACGCTGCGCAGTGCCACCGCGCCGCGGCCCGAGGCGACGCCGGTGCAGACACCCGCCCGGACCGCGGCGGACGGCGGCGCGATCGACTGCCGCACGCTGTACTCCGACGACCTCTGGAACGAGCTGACGTGGCGGGAGGGATCGCTGCTCAACCAGTCGATGGCGGCTCCCGCGACGGCGGCGACGGCGTTCGCCGATGCCGCCGCCCCCGACGTGCTGGTGACGTGCACGTGGCGGTTCGACTCGGGCGGGATCGTCACCACACTGTCGAAGGTGGACGCGGATGCCGCGACGATCGCGGAGGCCGCGCTGGCGGGGGACGGGTTCTCATGCAGGGCGGCGGACGCCGCCACCGTCTGCGACCGCACGCGGGGCGCGGTGCTCGAGGAGCACACCCTCCGCGACGGACTGTGGCTCGTGAGCGTCGAGACGACGTGGCACCCCGAGGACTACGGCCCGCGGCTCGACCACACGGTCTGGGGCTGACTCAGCCGAAGATGCTCGCGACGACGGCGGCCGTGTAGCCGGTCGGCGCCAGGTTCGAGTACTGCGTGTCGATGAGGATGTCGTCGCGCCAGAACAGCGTGCGCCCGTCCGTGACCGGGTACGTCTCGTTCGGCCAGGTCTTCTCGCAGCGCGTGCCGCCATCGGGGGTGTAGCAGGTGTAGCCCTCGTCGGTGACGAGCTTGTTGAGCATGTCGAGCGCCGGACCCCGCGACATGTAGGAGATCTTGGTGACCAGACCCGTCGTGTCGGCGGCGGGATCGCCCCACACGCACACCAGGCTGCCGTCGGGCTGCGGTCCCGATGCGCCGAAGGCGGGGTCGTTGAGCGGCACGCCCTCGAGCTCAGCGAGCACGTCGGCGGTCAGGATCGCGCGGCAGTCGTCGGGGATCTCCGCCTTCGCGGTGGGCGACGGCGTCGGGGTGGGCGTCGCCGATCCGGACGCGGACGTGGACGGTGTGGGCGTGAAGGTGAGTCCGCCCCCCGAGGGCGCGTCGGGTGCGCACGCCGTCAGCGCGGCGAGTGCGAGGAGGGTCGATGCCGCGGCCGCGGCGAGCCGGAACGCCCGTGGTGCCATGGGCTCAGGGTAGTGGGCGGGCGCGGATTCCCCCGGCACGCCTCCGTCGTGTGCGCGGGACCGCGGGCTACTCTGCCTCTGCGGGGATGAGCCCTGCGTGAGGAGTGCCTGCGATGAGTGACCCCAAGTCGTCCTACGGCGAACCCGTCGACGAGCCCAACGGCGTCGACGACGTCGTCGGCCGTGCGAACGAAGGGCCCCCCGGCGCCCCGGCCGCCCCCCGCGGCCCCCGCG
>NZ_JBKFBD010000004.1:0-188330 GCF_053345975.1 Microbacterium sp. C23T
AGCCGATGACTTGATAACACTCCCCCCACCCCTGGTGGGGGTGGAGAATGCTCGCGTCCACTGAGTGGTTCCCGATGTACGGTCGGAAACCGCAACTGAACAGAAGACAATTTTTCACGTTGTGAAACCCGAACTCATCGAAAGAGTTACGGCGGCCATAGCGAGAGGGAAACGCCCGGTCCCATTCCGAACCCGGAAGCTAAGCCTCTCAGCGCCGATGGTACTGCAGGGGGGACCCTGTGGGAGAGTAGGACACCGCCGGACACCCATTCACGGAATGGCCACCCCTCGCAGGGTGGCCATTCCGCGTTAACAGGGTGGATTGCCGACGTAGAACGGATCCAGGAGGATCGAAGAATGCCAGAGCAGGAGCCGCGCGACGATCGACGCGCGCCGCGCGAACGATCCACCGGGAAGCCCTCGTCGGCCGGCGCCGACCGCAAGCCGTATGCGAGCCGCGATGGAGATCGCAAGCCCTACGCCAAGCGCGATGGCGACCGTAAGCCGTATGCGAGTCGCGATGGTGATCGCAAGCCGTACGAGAAGCGCGATGGCGACCGTCCCTATGCGAAGCGTGATGGCGACCACAAGCCGTACGCGAAGCGTGATGGTGACCGGAAGCCGTACGCGAAGCGCGATGGCGACCGTCCCTACGCGAAGCGCGATGGCGACCACAAGCCGTACGCGAAGCGCGATGGCGACCACAAGCCGTACGCGAAGCGCGATGGCGACCACAAGCCGTACGCGAAGCGCGATGGCGACCACAAGCCGTACGCGAAGCGCGATGGCGATCACAAGCCGTACGCCAAGCGCGATGGCGATCACAAGCCGTACGCCAAGCGCGACGGCGATCATAAGCCGTACGCGAAGCGCGATGGCGATCATAAGCCGTACGCGAAGCGCGATGGTGAGCGCAAGCCGTACGAGAAGCGTGATGGCGACCGTCCGTATGCGAAGCGTGATGGTGACCGCAAGCCGTACGAGAAACGCGATGGCGACCGTCCTTACGCGAGGCGCGATGGTGACCGCAAGCCGTACGAGAAGCGCGATGGCGACCGTCCTCACGCGAAGCGCGATGGCGACCGTCCTCACGCGAAGCGCGATGGCGACCGGAAGCCGTACGAGAAGCGTGACGGCGACCGCAAGCCGTACGAGAAGCGCGATGGCGACCGTCCGTACGAGCGCTCGGCGCGCCCGACGCGCGGGGGAGCGAACCGCCCCGACCGCGCCGTCCGCGAGGGCGAGATCCGTGCCGTCCGCCCTCGACACGACGACCCGGTCATCCCTGAGGATGTCACCGGCCGCGACCTGCCGCCGGCTGCGCGCAACGAGCTGAAGACCCTCAGCAAGGAGAACGCCGAGGAGGTCGCGCGTCACCTCGTGATGGCGTCGCAGCTGATCGACGAGGACCCGGCACTGGCGCACCAGCACGCACTGTCGGCATCTCGTCGCGCCGGCCGCATCGCCGTGGTCCGCGAGACGCTCGCCATCACCGCCTATGCGACCGGCGACTTCGCGCTCGCCCTGCGCGAACTGCGCACCTACCGGCGGATCTCGGGTCGCGACGACCAGATCGCCCTGATGGTCGACAGCGAGCGGGGCGTCGGACGTGCCGATCGCGCGCTCGAGGTCGGTCGCGCCGTCGACCGCGCCACGCTCGAGACGCCGGTGCGCGTCGAGCTGGCGATCGCGATGTCGGGCGCCCGTCTCGACCTCGGCGAGCCCGAGCGTGCGCTGCAGGAGCTCGACATCCCCGAACTCGATCCGGATCGCGCGTTCGAGTGGAGTCCCTCGCTGTTCGCCGCCCGCGCCGCGGTGCTCGAGGAGCTCGGCCGCACGGACGAGGCCGCGCAGTGGCAGCGTCGTGCGGTGATCGCGGCAGACGCGATCGACGCGGCATCCGGTCTGGGCGACCTCGAGACCGTCTTCGTCGAGGAGGTCATCGAAGAGGACCTCGAGGACGCGGCTGAGGACGAGTCCGAGGACACGGCCGAGACCGAGCAGGACACGTCCGAGGATCTCGGCGAGCCCGAGCCCGAGCCCGAGTCCGAGTCCGACTCGATCGATGAGCCCGAGTCCGCCGCCACGGAGCAGGAGGAGATCTCCGTCGCCGACGAGGTCGCCGAGATCCTCGTGGAGGCGGGGGTCGACGACGCACCCGGCGACGGCGAGGCCGACCGCTGATGGCGCTGTTCGGGCGGCGGGCCGCGACGCCCGCCCCGCTGGACGGCGTCGACGTCGTGCTGGCCGACCTCGACGGAGTCGTCTACGCCGGCGCCGGCGCCCTGCCGCACGCGGTAGACAGCCTCAACCGTGCCCGAGACGGTCGCTCACTCGCGTACATAACGAACAATGCTGCGCGCACGGATGCCTCGGTCGCGGCGCATCTGAGCGAGCTCGGGCTCGCCACGACGCCGCGTGATGTCGTCACCAGCCCGCAGGCCGCGATGCGACTGCTCGCGGGGAAGATCGCGCCCGGGTCCACGGTCCTCGTCGTCGGAGGCGATGGCCTCGTCGTCGAGGTCGAGAAGGCCGGGTTCGTCGTGACCCGCAGCGCCGACGACGCGCCGTCGGCCGTCGTGCAGGGATTCGCGCCCGAGGTGGGCTGGACCCAGCTGGCTGAGGCGGCCTTCGCGCTCAAGACGCCCGAGGAAGACGGCGGCATCCCGTGGGTGGCGACGAACACCGACTGGACGATCCCGCAGTCCCGCGGCATCGCGCCCGGCAACGGCACGCTGGTCAGCGCCGTGCACACCGCCGTCGGCCGGCTCGCGACCGTCGCCGGCAAGCCCGAGGTGCCGATCTTCGAGGAGGCCGTCGCGCGGTTCGAGGCGCAGCATCCGTTGTTCCTGGGTGACCGGCTCGATACCGACATCCTCGGCGCCAACCGTGCCGGTATCCCGTCTGCCCTGGTGCTCACGGGCGTGGATCGTCCGAAGCACGTGCTGGCGGCGCCCGAGAATTCGCGTCCGACGTACATCCTGGGGGACCTCCGCGAGCTCCACGAGCCGTACCCCGAGGTGCAGGTGAAGGACGGCGTCGCCACGGTGCGGGACGCCCGTGTCGCGATCGACGGCGCCGACATCCGGATCCTGAGCGAGGGCGCGCCGGTCGACCTCGTCCGCGCGGGTGCGGCGGCGATCTGGTCGACCGGACGCGCGATCTTCGGCTTCCGCGTGCCCGAGCGCCTCTACGCGGATCCGTTCCACCGCCCCTGATCCTCGCCGCGGAAAAGCCGGGACTGTCGGGCGACCCCCGTATTCTGGGGACATGGATGGAGCCGACGCGCATCAGGACGAGCACGGCGATCTGCTGTCGACCCTCGAGGTGATCGAGGCGCAGCCGCTGGCCACGCGTGCCGAGGCGTACGACACGCTGCACGACACGCTCGCCCGTCGCCTCGAGGCGACCCCCGGCACCCCGTCATGACGAGCCGCCTCGACGCCGCTCTCGCCGCCCGGGGTCTCGCGCGCTCCCGCACCCACGCCGCGACGCTGATCGCCGAAGGGCTCGTGACGGTCGACGGCCGGCCCGTGGTGAAGGCCTCGGCTCCGGTCGGCGACGAGAGCCTGATCGAGGTGGCGGTTTCGGACCACTACGTCAGCCGTGCGGCGCACAAGCTCATCGCCGGCCTCGACGCCTTCGAGGTCGATGTCCGCGGCCGCGTCGCGCTCGACATGGGCGCATCCACCGGCGGCTTCACCCAGGTGCTGCGCGAGCGCGGTGCCGAGCCGGTGATCGCCGTGGATGTCGGTCACGGGCAGCTCGCAGCATCCGTCGCCGACGATCCCGGTGTGGTCGCGGTCGAAGGGTTCAACGTCCGCTACATGACCGCCGACTCGCTCGCCGAGGCGAGCGGCGTCTCCGAGGCGCCCTCGGTGATCACGGGCGACCTGTCCTTCATCTCGCTCACCCATGTTCTTCCCGCCGCGCGGGCGGCCGCAGCATCCGATGCCGATCTCGTGCTCCTGATCAAGCCGCAGTTCGAAGTCGGGCGCACGGCGGTCAAGGGAGGCCTCGTGACAAACCCCGTGCTGCGCGCCGACGCGGTCGCGCGCGTGCTGTGGGCGGCGTGGGACGCGGGCCTCGGCACGTGCGGGTTCGTCTCCTCCCCGATCGCGGGGACCCACGGCAATTCCGAGTTCATCGCACACCTCGCGCCGGGGCGGGGGAGCAATCCGACAGAATGGTTGAGCACTGTGAACCGACTGGCGGGGAGCCGATGAACGACGCCGACACCGAGGCCCAGCGCAGCATCCTCGTGGTGGCGCACGCTCACCGCGCCGACACCGTGGCTGCCGCGGAGCGGGTCGTCGCCGCGCTGCGGGCCGCCGGCGCCCGTCCCGTCCTCGCCCTCGACGACGGCGAAGACCTCGTGCAGGCAGGGCCGACGCTGGCCGACGTCGCGGTGCTGGGCATCGATGTGCCGGTGACCGAGATCGAGCTCGCGATCGTCCTCGGTGGCGACGGAACGATCCTGCGGGCCGCCGAACTCGTCCGCGACGGCAGTGCGCCCGTCCTCGGCATCAACATGGGCCACGTCGGCTTCCTCGCCGAGATCGAGCGGGACGACATGGATGAGGCCGTCCGCCGCGTCATCGCGCGCGAGTACGAGGTCGAAGACCGCATGGCGCTCCAGGTGCGGGTGAAAGACACCGGCGACTCCGTCATCTACGAGACCTGGGCGCTCAACGAAGCGACCGTCGAGAAGGCGAGCCGTGAGCGCCTGCTCGAGGTCGTCGTCGAGATCGACGGCCGGCCGCTGTCGACGTTCGGCTGCGACGGCATGGTCGTCTCGACGCCCACCGGGTCGACCGCCTACAACTTCTCGGCCGGCGGGCCGGTGATCTGGCCGACGGTCGAGGCGATCGCCGTGGTGCCGCTGTCGGCCCACGCTCTCTTCGCGAAGCCCCTCGTGGTCGGCCCCGAGCACTCCGTGGCCATCGAGGTGCTCGAGCGCACCAACGGCACCGGCATCCTGTGGTGCGACGGGCGCCGGTCGCACGACCTGCCCCCGGGCGCGCGCGTCGTGGTGCGGCGGTCCGATCGCCCGGTGCGTCTCGCCCGCCTGCACCCCGCCCAGTTCACCGACCGACTCGTGCGCAAGTTCCGCCTCCCCGTCGAGGGCTGGCGCGGTCCGGCCGCGATCACGGGGGTCATGCCGACCCAGAAGCCGGCGAAGGATGCCGCGACCGCCGCCGACGTCGAGATCGACGTGGTCGGCAGCGAGGTCGCCCCGTGATCGAAGAGATGCGTCTGCGCGACCTCGGCGTGATCGCCGAGGCGACGCTGCCGATCGGTGCGGGCTTCACGGCGATCACGGGTGAGACGGGTGCCGGCAAGACGATGGTCGTGACGGGACTCGGGCTGCTGCTCGGCCAGCGCGCCGACTCCGGCGCCGTGCGCGCGGGCGCCGCCCAGGCCACGGTGGACGGCGTGTGGATCGTCCCCGAGGACGGACCGGTCGCCGCGCGTGTGCGCGAGGCCGGTGGCGATGTCGAGCCCATCGGCGGGGGCCGTGCCGAGCTGTACATCGGGCGGTCGATCTCGAGCGAGGGCCGCGGGCGGGCGTCCGTCGGCGGCCGCGCCGCACCGGCCGGAGTGCTCGCCGACCTCGCCGACGAGCTCGTCGTCGTGCACGGGCAGTCCGATCAGCTGCGCCTGCGATCCGCCGCCGCACAGCGTGATGCGCTGGACCGATTCGGCGGCGAGGCCGTCCACTCCGCACGCGACGCGTACCGCCGTGCCTTCGAGCACTGGCGTGCGATCGACCGCGAGCTGTCGGAGCTCACCGATGACCGCGACGCGCGGGCGCGCGAGGCCGAAGACCTGCGGAACCAGCTCGCCGAGATCGAGCAGGCGGCGCCCGAATCCGGCGAGGACGCCGAGCTGGCGACGCGCGCCGAGCGCCTGGCGAACGCCGAGGAGCTGCGGGTCGCCGCCGCGACCGCGCATGACGGGCTCTCCGGCGAGGGCGACGAACCCGATGCCGGGGCGCTGCTCGCCGAGGCGCGTCGCGCCCTCGAGCGCGTGCACGACCCGGTGCTGGCCGAGCTCGGCGGGCAGCTCGCCGACGTCGGCTACCGGGTCGCCGACATCGCCGCCGCCCTCGCGGGCTACCTCGCGGATCTCGACGAGTCCGGCCCGCACGAGCTCGCCGCCGTGGAGGAGCGCCGTGCGGTGCTCGCCGCCCTGGTCCGCGCGCACGGCACCCTCGACGCCGCCATCGAGCTGCTCGACACCGGCTCCTCTCGCCTCGCCGAGCTCGACGACGACTCCGATCGCATCGACCGGCTGACGGCGGAGCGGGATGCCGCGGCATCCGTCCTCGACGAGGCCGCTGCCGTGCTCACCGCGGCGCGGACGGAGGCAGCCGCGCGGCTGGGTGCCGCCGTGAGCACAGAGCTGCGCGCGCTCGCGATGCCGGACGCGCGCCTGGAGGTCGCCGTCACGGCGGGCACCGAGTCCGCGTCGGGGCGCGACGACGTCGCCATCCTGCTCGCGCCGCACCCCGGCGCCGAGCCGCGCGCCGTCTCGCGCGGCGCGAGCGGCGGTGAACTCAGCCGCGTCATGCTCGCGATCGAGGTCGTCATCGCCGCCGTCGACCCCGTCCCGACATTCGTGTTCGACGAGGTCGATGCCGGCATCGGCGGCGCCGCCGCGATCGAGGTCGGTCGGCGCCTCGCGCGCCTGTCGGAGTCGTCGCAGGTGATCGCGGTGACGCACCTCGCGCAGGTGGCGGCCTTCGCGGCCAACCATCTGACGGTCGTCAAGGCGAATGACGGCTCGGTCACGGCGTCCGATGTCCGCCGCCTGGACGGCGCTGACCGCGAGGCCGAGATGGCGCGTCTGCTGTCGGGCATGCCCGACTCGGACGCCGCCCTCACCCACGCACGCGAGTTGCTCAGCCTTCGCACCGAAGTGGACTGAGCGCGTGCCCGCGCCCGCGTGTCCTCAGCTTCTGCGAAGCTCATCGAAACACTGCCTGATAGGATAAAAGCCCGTGATGCAGACTTCTGATTCTTTCCGCGGCGACACTTCGAACGACACCACCAAGCACATCTTCGTGACCGGTGGTGTCGTTTCCTCGTTGGGCAAGGGTCTCACCGCGGCCAGCCTCGGAAATCTCCTGACGGCCCGCGGACTGCGTGTCGTGATGCAGAAGCTCGACCCGTATCTGAATGTCGACCCGGGCACGATGAACCCGTTCCAGCACGGCGAGGTCTTCGTGACCGACGACGGCGCCGAGACCGACCTCGACATCGGGCACTACGAGCGCTTCCTCGACATCGAGCTGAGCCAGGCGGCCAACGTGACCACCGGCCAGATCTACTCCCAGGTCATCGCGAAGGAGCGCCGCGGCGAGTACCTCGGCGACACCGTGCAGGTGATCCCGCACATCACCGACGAGATCAAGCGCCGCATGCGCCTGCAGGCCGACGAGACGCCCAAGCCCGACGTGATCATCACCGAGATCGGTGGCACGGTCGGCGACATCGAGTCGCAGCCGTTCATCGAGTCGGCGCGTCAGATCCGCCACGAGCTCGGCCGCAACAACGTCTTCTTCGTGCACGTCTCGCTCGTGCCCTTCATGGGCGCGTCGGGGGAGCAGAAGACGAAGCCGACGCAGCACTCCGTCGCGACGCTTCGCTCGATCGGCATCCAGCCCGATGCGCTGGTGCTGCGCAGCGACCGCCCCGTCACCGAGGCGAACAAGCGCAAGATCGCGCTCATGTGCGACGTCGACGAGGGCGCGGTCGTGAACGCGATCGACGTGCCGAGCATCTACGACATCCCGTCGATGCTCAACGAGCAGGGCCTCGACGAGTACATCGTCCGTGCGCTGGGCCTGTCGAAGGCCGCCGACGTCGACTGGTCGCGCTGGCAGCGCGTGCTGAACGCCGTGCACAACCCCAAGCACGAGGTCACCATCGGCCTGGTCGGCAAGTACATCGACCTGCCCGACGCCTACCTCTCGGTCACCGAGGCGCTCAAGGCGGGCGGTTTCGCGCAGGAGACGCACGTCAACATCCGCTGGATCCCCTCGGACGAGTGCGAGACGCCCGAGGGCGCCGCCAAGGCGCTCGGTCCGCTCGACGGCATCGTGATCCCCGGCGGCTTCGGCATCCGCGGCATCGAGGGCAAGATCGGGGCGCTCAAGTTCGCGCGCGAGCAGGGCATCCCGACGCTGGGCATCTGCCTCGGTCTGCAGTGCATCGTCATCGAGTACGCCCGTCATGTCGCCGGCATCGAGGATGCCTCGTCGAGCGAGTTCGACCCCGACACGCAGCATCCCGTCATCGCCACGATGGAGGAGCAGGTCGACATCCTCGACCACGGCGACCTGGGCGGCACGATGCGTCTCGGCCTGTACCCGGCCGACCTCGCGGAGGGTTCGATCGCAGCCGAGGTGTACGGTGCGGAGCGCGCGTCGGAGCGCCACCGCCACCGCTACGAGGTGAACAACCGCTACCGCGACCAGATCGCCGAGGCCGGTCTCATCTTCTCGGGCATCAACCCCGACCTGAACCTCGTCGAGTACGTCGAGCTGCCGCGCGATGTGCACCCGTACTACATCGCGACGCAGGCGCACCCCGAGCTGCGCTCGCGTCCGACGGACGCCAACCCGCTGTTCCGCGGTCTCGTCGGCGCGGCGCTCGAGCGGCACCGCTCGAGCGAGCTGTTCGAGGTCGAGAACGACTGACGTGGCGGAGGAGCTCCTCGCCGACGAGCCCGTCGACGCCACCATCCTCGACAGCGACCTGGTCTACGAGGGCCGGGTCTGGGACGTGCGCAGCGACACCGTCGCGTACGGCGACGGGCAGATCGTGCGCCAGTACGTCGATCATCCCGGTGCGGCCGCGGTCGTGGCGGTGGACGACGAGGGGCGGGTACTGCTGATCCAGCAGTACCGGCACCCGATTCGCCACCGCGATTGGGAGATCCCGGCCGGCCTGCTCGACATGGCCGGCGAGACGCCGCTCGAGACCGCCCGACGCGAGCTCGCCGAGGAGGTCGACCTCGTCGCCTCGTCGTGGGAGCCGCTGGTGAGCATCTTCACCACGCCCGGCGGGAACGACGAGATCGTCCACCTGTTCCTCGCGCGCGGGCTCACCCCCGCGAGCGAGGTGCATGCGCGGGAGGACGAGGAGGCCGACATCCGGCTCGAGTGGCTGCCGCTCGCCGACGCCGTCGCGGGGATCCTCGCGGGGCGGCTGCGCAACGGCATCCTCGCGGTGGGCCTGCTCGCTGCGGCCGAACATCTCCGCCAGGCCGACGCCGAGGGAGCCTGATAACCCTCCGGAGTTCGCCGGCCGACCGGCCGGACGTGAGACCCTCGTGACAGGAGGCGCCTGACATGCAGATCGCTCGAGCGATGGACTCGTACCTGCGCCACGTCGCGATCGAGCGCGGCCTGTCGGAGAACACCGTCGCGGCGTACCGGCGCGACCTCGCCGGCTACGCAGACTGGCTGCGCGAACAGCACATCGACGACACCGCTGCGGTCACCTCGGTGACTCTGGCCAGCTTCATCGCCGACCGCGCCGCCGCCCAGCCGCCGATGGCCGCATCGTCGCTGGCCCGGCTGCAGTCCTCGGTACGGGGGCTCCACCGCTTCCTCGCCCGCGAGGGCATCGAGCCGGCCGACCCGTCGTCGAACCTGCGCCCGCCGAAGCAGCCGCGGCGGCTGCCCAAGGCGCTCACGATCGAGCAGGTGGAGAGCCTGTTGGATGCCTCGGGGCCCGCGCCGGCGACCGAGGCCGACGCGTCCGGCAACGGGGGAGCGGCGGCGGGCGATCTGCTCGGCATGCGCGACCGCGCGCTGCTCGAGCTGCTGTACGCCACCGGTGCGCGGGTGTCGGAGATCGTGCAGCTCGACGTCGACGATGCCGCGCACGGCGACGTGCTCCGCGTACGGGGCAAGGGATCCAAGGAGCGCATCGTCCCGGTGGGTTCGTACGCGCGCGCGGCCGTCGACGCCTACCTGACCCGCGCGCGGCCCGAGCTCTCGCACCGTGGCCGATCGACGCCGAAGCTCTTCCTCGGCGCGCGCGGAGCGCCGTTGTCGCGGCAGAGCGCGTGGCTGATCATCCAGTCGGCGGCCGAGCGCGCCCACCTCACCGCGCACGTCTCGCCCCACACCCTGCGGCACTCGTTCGCGACCCACCTCCTGCAGGGCGGCGCTGACGTCCGCGTCGTCCAGGAGCTGCTGGGCCACGCCTCCGTCGCGACGACCCAGATCTACACCTACGTGTCGGTCGATGCGCTGCGCGACGTGTACGCCACATCGCATCCGCGCGCGCGGTGACGCCACCGAGCCGGTTCCGACGAATCCACACCTGAACAGCGATTTTGCACGGCCGAACGCCGTGCGGTCCTGATGTCCCGGAGCGGATAATGGCCGCATGACCGACGTCGCCGCGCGCGCGGCATCCGGAGTACCTGAGGCCGCAGCTGGGCCCACGCGCCCGGAGGCTCCGCGCGGCGCGCCAGCGACGCGTGGAGGGGGCGTGGGGACCCTTGGCCCGACAGCCTGCCCGCCGACCGCGCTGGCGGTGTTCTGGATCGTCGCGGGGCTCGCCGGCTGGGTGGTCTCGTTCCTGCTCTACCTCGAGTACATCGGCCAGCTCGCGGGAACAGCGCCGCTCATCTCGTGCCAGGTCAGTCCGATCGTCACGTGCGGACCCAACCTGCTGTCGCCCGGCGGCAACCTGCTCGGCTTCAGCAACTCGATCATCGGGATCGTGCTGTTCCTCGGCCCCATCTACGCCGGCGTGAGCGCCCTGGCCGCTCCGGGCGGGCTGCGCCGGTGGTACTGGCGCGTCTATTCGCTGTTCCTGTTGGGCGCGGTGGCCTTCGTCCACGTCCTCGCGTGGCGCAGCGTCTTCGAGTACGGCTCACTCTGCCCGTGGTGCATGGTGGTGTGGGTCGTGACGATCCCGCTGTTCTGGTTCACGCTGGGGTGGACCTTCCGCGACGGCGTATGGGGCCGGATGCCTCGGCTCGGCGCCGCGCTCCTGACCTGGGCTCCGCTGATCACCGTGCTGGACTACGCGCTGATCGCGATCGCCGCGCAAGTGCGTCTCGACGTGCTCGGCTCGCTCTGACGGCGGTCCGAGCCGCGCCGTTGCGCGGCCCAGCCCGCCGCGCCGCAGGCGTTCCGGGGCGCGGCGTGACTAGAATCGGTGGACACGAAGCACATAGGCGGGAGCATTGGTGGCGGGCAAGGCACAGGCGGCGACGAGGGCCGCCACGGGGGACACTCCGATCGGACCCACCGGTCGTCCCTATCAGGGCTTCCCCACCCCGCCCAAGCTCGACGGCCACGGCCCCGCCCGCATCATCGCGCTGTGCAACCAGAAGGGCGGCGTCGGCAAGACGACGACCACCATCAACCTCGCCGCCGCCCTGGCCGGCTACGGCCGCAAGGTGCTCGCGGTCGACTTCGACCCGCAGGGCGCGCTGTCGGCGGGTCTCGGCATCCAGACCCACGAGATCCCGACGATCTACGACCTGCTGCTCGACGGCAAGCGCGACCCGCACGAGGTCATCGTGCACACGCGCGTCGACAACCTCGACGTCATCCCGGCGAACATCGACCTCTCGGCGGCCGAGGTGCACCTCGTCAACGAGGTCGCGCGCGAGCAGACCCTGTCGCGGGCGCTGCGCAAGCTCACGGGCGACTACGACGTGATCCTCATCGACTGCCAGCCGTCGCTCGGCCTCCTGACGGTCAACGCCCTCACCGCGAGCCACGGCGTCGTCATCCCGCTCGAATGCGAGTTCTTCGCCCTGCGCGGCGTCGCGATGCTCATCGAGACGATCGACAAGGTGCGCGACCGCCTCAACCCCACCATCACGCTCGACGGCGTTCTCGCCACGATGTACGACGCGCGCACGCTCCACTCGCGCGAGGTGCTCGAGCGCGTGGTCGACGCCTTCGGCGACGACGTCCTCGAGACCGTGATCGGCCGCACCGTCAAGTTCCCGGATGCCTCCGTCTCGGGCATGCCGATCACCGAGTTCGCGCCGGAGCACGCCGCCGCGCAGGCCTACCTGCGGCTGGCGCGGGAGCTGGTCGCCCGTGGCGCCGTCGCCTGACGCTTCGACAGGCTCAGCGACCGGGGAAGGCCCCGCGACCGGGGAGGGGTTCCGGGTCGCGCTCACCAACTTCGACGGACCGTTCGACCTCCTCCTCACCCTGATCTCGAAGCACGAGCTCGACATCACCGAGGTGTCGCTGTCGCTCGTGACCAACGAGTTCATCGCGTACCTCCGCGAGCTGGGTCCGGGCGAAGAGCTGGACGAGGCATCCGAGTTCCTCGTCGTCGCCGCGACCCTGCTCGACATGAAGGTCGCGGGGCTGCTGCCGCAGGGCGAGCTCGTCGACGCCGAGTCGGTCGCGCTGCTCGAGGCGCGGGATCTGCTGTTCGCGCGACTGCTGCAGTACCGCGCGTTCAAGGAGGTGTCGTCCTGGTTCGAGCGGTGCCTGCGCCGTGAGGCGGTGCGTCACACGCGCTCCGTGCGCCTCGACGAGAAGTACCGCAACGCCGTTCCGGAGCTCGTGTGGTCGCTCAGCGCCGACGACTTCGCCGCGCTCGCGCTGCTGGCGATGACGCCGAAGGAGATCCCGCGCATCGGGTTCGACCACCTTCACGCACCGCTGGTGAGCATCCGCGAGCAGGCTGCGATCGTCGTCACCCTGCTGCGCGACGCCGGATCGCTGACCTTCCGCGAGCTCATCGCGGGCGTCGGTCAGCCGGGTGTGGTGGTCGCCCGGTTCCTCTCGGTACTGGAGCTGTACCGCCATGCCGCCCTGTCCTTCGAACAGCTCGAGCCGCTCGGCGAGCTGACCCTCCGCTGGAGCGCTCAGCGCTGGAGCGACGAGAACCTCGCCACTTTGGGAGCCGACTATGACCGATGATGCTTCGACCGACGGCCCGCCCGTCGTGACGGTGACCGATGTGGCGCGGCGGCTGGAGGCGATCCTGCTGATCGTCGAGGAGCCGCAGAGCCTCGTGAGCCTCGCGGCCGCCGTCGGCGCACCGGTGCCCGCGGTGCGCCAGGCGATCGAGACCCTCGTCGACGACTACGACGGCAAGTCCGGCGGCCCGGTGCGCGGATTCGAGCTCCGCGAGGTCGGCGGCGGCTGGCGGCTCTATGTGCGCGAGGAGCTCGACGACCTCGTCAGCGAGTACGTCGGCGGGCAGGCGCCGTCGCGCCTCTCGCAGGCGGCGCTCGAGACCCTCGCGGTCATCGCCTACAAGCAGCCGGTGACCCGCAGCCAGGTCGCGTCCATCCGTGCCGTCAACGTCGACTCGGTCGTCCGCACGCTGGTCGCGCGGGGGCTCATCACCGAGCTCTTCGCGGATGCCGAGACCGGCGCGATCAACTACGGCACCACCGATGCGCTGCTCGTGCACCTGGGCATCAATTCACTGGACGAACTGCCGCACATCTCGCCGCTGCTGGACGGCGCGGACGAGGTCGGCGACAACCTGGACGAAGGAGTGCGTCGATGACCGGCGAGGCGGAATCGACCGAAGGGGTGCGCCTGCAGAAGGCCCTCGCGAACGCGGGGGTCGCGTCGCGGCGCGTCGCCGAGCAGCTCATCGTCGAGGGGCGCGTGCGTGTGAACGGCGCGGTGGTCACCGAGCTCGGCTCGCGCGTCGACCCCGAGAACGACCTCGTCGACGTCGACGGCACGGCCGTCCAGTTCGACCAGTCCAAGCGGTACGTCATGCTCAACAAGCCCACGGGCGTGGTGAGCTCGATGAAGGACGACCGTGGCCGCCCGGACCTCCGCCGCTTCACGAAGGACTGGGACGAGCGCCTGTACAACGTGGGGCGATTGGATGCTGAGACCAGCGGCCTGCTCGTGCTCACGAACGACGGCGAGCTCGCGCACGTGCTCGCGCACCCGTCGTTCGGCGTCACCAAGGTCTACATCGCCAAGGTCGACGGCCGCGTGACGCCGCAGACCATCCAGCAGCTCCTTCGCGGCGTCGACCTGGAGGACGGCCCGATCTCCGCCGACAAGGCGCGGCTGCTGTCGTCCTCGGCCGAGGGCGGCGGATCGCTCGTGGAGCTCACGCTCCACTCGGGGCGCAACCGCATCGTGCGCCGCATGATGGCCGAGGTGGGGCATCCGGTCGTCGAACTCGTGCGCCGGCAGTTCGGGCCGCTCCACCTGGGAACGCTGCCAGCCGGGCGCGCCCGGGAGTTGACTAAAGTGGAGCGGGGCGCTCTGCTGACTCTTTCGCGCCAAGCCGCAGGTCAACAGGAGGAATAAGTGACAGCGACCTCCCTTGCTCCACGCGTGCAGGGCACGGTGCGCATCGTCGGTGCCGGCCTCCTCGGCGCGAGCATCGGCCACGCGCTCAGCGCGCGCGGGATCGACGTCGCGCTGGACGACACGTCCCCCTCGCAGCTGCGCCTCGCGATCGACTACGGCGCCGGCCGCCGTGCGGCCGATGACGACGCTCCGTCGCTCGTCGTCGTGGCGGTGCCGCCCGATGTCACGGCCGACGTGATCCAGCGCGAGCTCGAACGCCACCCGCGGGCGGTGGTGACGGACGTCGCGAGCGTCAAACTCGAGCCGCTGCGCACCCTGCGCGAGCGCGGCGTGGACCTCACGCACTACATCGGCTCGCACCCGCTGGCCGGACGCGAGCGCGGCGGAGCGATCTCCGCCCGCGCCGACATCTTCGTCGGGCGCCCGTGGGTGGTGTGCCGCGACGAGGAGACCCCGTCGGCGGATCTCGCCCTCGTCGAGGGCCTCGCTCTCGACCTCGGTGCGACGCCGATCGAGATGACGCCGGAAGACCACGACCGCGGCGTCGCGCTCGTCTCGCACGTGCCCCAGCTGGTCGCCAGCCTGCTCGCCGGGCGCTTCGTCGATGCGCCCGACGGCTCGCTGCGGCTCGCGGGTCAGGGCGTGCGCGACACGACCCGGATCGCGGCATCCGCTCCCGAGCTCTGGGTGCAGATCCTCGGCGCGAACGCGGCGCCCGTCGTCGACGTGCTCGACCTGATCGCGGCCGACCTCACCGCCGTGGCCGACGCCCTGCGCGAGCCCGACGCTCCGGGTGCCCGCCGTGCTGTCGCGGAAACGATCCGTCGCGGCAACGACGGTGTCGAGCGTCTGCCCGGCAAGCACGGCCAGAACCGCCGCTTCGAGCAGGTCGTCGTGATGGTCGACGACACCCCCGGCCAGCTCGGACGCCTTTTCGGCGAGCTCGGCGACCTCGACGTGAACGTGGAAGACCTGCGCCTGGAGCATTCGCCCGGCGCCCAGTTCGGCCTCGCCGAGATCAGTGTCGTCCCCAGCGCCGTGCGCCGGGCGATCGACGGTCTCGAATCGCGCGGCTGGAAGATAGCGAGCACCACCAATGACTGACCCCGCGATCACAAAGCCGGGCCCCGATCCCGTCGTCGTCGCGATCGACGGCCCCGCCGGAAGCGGCAAGTCGAGCGTCTCGAAGCAGGTCGCCCGCCGTCTCGGCTACGGCTACCTCGACACCGGAGCGGCCTACCGCGCCCTGGCGTGGCACGCCCTCGAGCGCGGCATCGACACGTCGGACGCAGCATCCGTCCTGGACGTCTCGGGAGACTTCGACTACGCGATCTCGCTCGATCCCGACGCGTACTGGGTACGGGTCGGGACGAGCGACGTGACCGACGCGATCCGCGAGCCCCGCGTGTCGGACGCCGTCAGCGGCGTCGCGCGCGTGCCCGCGGTGCGGCAGTCGGTGAACGGGCTGTTCCGCGCGCTCGTGGCCCGCTCCGGGCGCCCGGGCGTCGTCGTCGAAGGGCGCGATATCACGACGGTCGTCGCCCCCGACGCCCCCGTGCGCATCCTCCTCACGGCCGCGCCGGAGATCCGCGCCGCGCGCCGCAGCGCCGAGGTGACGACGCAGGATGCCGCGACCGTCGCCGCCGCACTCCACCAGCGCGACGCCTCCGACTCGGCCGTCGTCGACTTCCTCACCGCCGCACCCGGCGTCGAGGTCGTCGACTCGACCCCCCTCGATTTCGACCAGACCGTGGACGCCGTGCTCGGCGTGATCCAGGCCGCGCTGAGCGCGCCGGCGGTCGACCCCCAGCAGACAGGAGCCTGAGATGGCCGCTGATGACAACCCCGACTTCGACGAGTTCGAGGCCGGCGACGACAACCTCGCCGAGAACCTCGCGGACCTCGACGACGAACTCGCCGAGCAGCGGGCGGTCGCCCTGCGCGTCGGCCTCGACGACTACGACCTCGACGACGAGGACGCGGCGCTGCTCGCGGGCATCGTCCGCGGCGAGGACGGCATCGAGTTCCTGCCGGCGCTCCCGGTCGTCGCAATCGTGGGTCGCCCCAACGTCGGCAAGTCCGCGCTGGTGAACCGCATCCTCGGCCGTCGCGAGGCCGTCGTGGAGGACACCCCCGGTGTCACGCGCGACCGCGTCACGTACAAGGCCGAGTGGATGGACCGCCGCTTCACGCTCGTCGACACCGGCGGGTGGGAGCCGGACGCCCGTGGCATCGACCGCTCGGTCGCCGCGCAGGCCGAGGTCGCGATCGACCTGTCGGACGTCGTGCTGTTCGTCGTCGACGCGATGGTCGGCGCCACCGCGACCGATGAGCACGTCGTGCGCCTGCTGCGCAAGGCCAACAAGCCCGTCTTCCTGGTCGCCAACAAGATCGACGACGCCCGCCAGGAGCCGGAGGCCGCGGCGCTCTGGAACCTCGGCCTCGACCAGCCCTGGCCCGTCTCGGCCATCCACGGCCGTGGCGTCGCCGACCTCCTCGACGAGGTCGTGAAGGTGATGCCCGACGTGTCGGCCGTGGCCAAGGCCGAGATCGGCGGCCCGCGCCGCGTCGCGATCCTCGGCCGCCCGAACGTCGGCAAGTCGTCGCTGCTCAACAAGGCCGCGGGCGAGGAGCGCGTCGTCGTCAACGAGCTCGCCGGCACCACGCGCGACCCCGTCGACGAGGTCGTCGAGCTCGGCGGCAAGCTGTGGCGCTTCGTCGACACCGCCGGCATCCGCCGTCGGGTCCACTTGCAGCAGGGCGCCGATTTCTACGCCTCGCTGCGCACGTCGGCGGCGCTCGAGAAGGCCGAGGTCGCGATCGTCGTGATCGACGTGACCCAGCCGATCAGCGTGCAGGACCTCAACATCATCGACCTCGTCCTCGAGTCCGGTCGTGCGCTCGTCATCGCTTACAACAAGTGGGACCGCCTCAACGACGACGACATGGACGGCCAGGATCGCCGCCGCTACCTCGAGCGCGAGATCGAGCAGGACCTCGCCCACGTCCAGTGGGCGCCGCGCGTCAACATCTCGGCCCGCACCGGCCGTCACCTCGACAAGCTCGTGCCGGCGCTCGAGACGGCCCTCGAGTCGTGGGATCAGCGCATCCCCACGGGCAAGTTCAACGCGTTCCTCACCGAGCTCATCGCCGAGCACCCGCACCCGCTGCGCGGTGGAAAGCAGCCGCGCATCCTGTTCGGCACGCAGGCTTCGACTCGCCCGCCGACCTTCGTGCTGTTCACGACCGGCTTCCTCGACCCGGGCTACCGCCGCTTCATCCAGCGACGCCTGCGCGAGCTGTACGGCTTCGAGGGCTCGCCGATCGTGATCAACATGCGCGTGCGCGAGCGTCGCCAGCGCTGACGCGGAGTTGTGGGAATGACGGATGCCTCGGGCCGAGGCATCCGTCATTCCTCATGCGTGCTCGTCGTGACGGTAGAGTGCCGGGCGCACCATCGCGGTCGCGTCGGGCTCGGCGAAGCCGAACTGCCGGTAGAGACCGTGTGCGTCGCCGGTGAACAGCGTCCAGCGCATGTCGGCGCCGGGGCCGTCGTCGATCATGAGGCGGATCAGGCGCTTGCCGAGTCCGTGCCCGCGGTGCGCGTCGACGACGAAGACATCGGCGAGGTACGCGAAACCGACTCCGTCCGAGACGGCGCGCGCGAAGCCCACCAGCTGGCCGGTCGGGCGGTGGTAGGCGGCGACCACCCGCCAGGCGTTGTCGAGCTGCGTCTCGACCTGCTCGCGCGTGCGCCAGCCTCCCCAGTACGCCTCGGTCGAAAGCCACGCCCACACGGCGTCTCGCTGGATGCGGGTCGGGTCGTCGTCGAGGTCGTAGAGATCGTCGGGCATCCGGCCATTCTGGCGGACTTGCGCACGGTGGTCACGCGAGGTCACGCCGGCCGCGCGCGGTGTGGGGTGTGACAGGCTGGCAGGGTGACGATCGAGCCTCCCGCCCCCGGTGAGCTGCGGCGTCCGCACGGACCCCGCGACCCGGGCGACGCGTGGGTCGTGGCGCCGACAGGGGAGCGGTACTGGGGCCGGTTCGGGGCCGCAGGTCTCCTCGCGGTCGACGCGGAGCGGGGCGTCCTGCTGCAGCACCGGGTCTCGTGGAGCCACTTCGGCGACACCTGGGCACTGCCCGGCGGCGCGCGCCACGAGGGCGAGTCGGCCTGCGACGGCGCGCTGCGCGAAGCCGCCGAAGAGGCCGGCGTGCCGGATGCCGCGGTGCAGCCTCGAGTGCTCAGTGTCTTCGATCTCGGCTACTGGAGCTACACCACCGTCGTCGGCGACGTGGTGGTGCCGTTCGAGCCCACCATCAGCGACCCCGAGAGCCGCGAGCTCGCCTGGGTGCCCGTCGACGAGGTCACGCGCTACCCGCTGCACCCCGGCTTCGCGGCCTCGTGGGAGAAGCTGCGCGGCCTACTCAGCGTGCGGCCGGCGGTCATCGTCGACATCGCGAACGTGATGGGCTCGGTGCCCGACGGCTGGTGGCGCGACCGCCCGGGTGCGGCGTCCCGCCTGATCGCGCGGATCGCCGGCCTCGCCGCGCACGGTGTGCCGGCATCCGCGCTGGAGCTGCCCGAGCAGACCTGGTACCCCGAGTGGACCGCGGTCGTCGAGGGGCAGGCGCGCGGGGTGGACGGTGCCACGGGTGTCGAGGTGGTGCGGGCCGAGGCATCCGGTGACGACGCCGTCGTCGCTGCCGCGCAACGGGAGCTCGCGGCAGGACGTGCGGTGACGGTGGTCACGAGCGACCGGGGGCTTTCCGAGCGGGTGACGGATGCCGGAGCCGCCGTCCGCGGCGCGCGCTGGCTGCTCGACCTGTTCGAGGGCTGAGACCGACGCTCTAGTCCCCGGGCGTCCAGTCGTCATCGCGGCCGCGCAGGCGGTCGATCTCGCGGCGCTCGCGCTTGGTGGGGCGGCCCGCGCCTCGGTCGCGCTGCGCCATGAGCGGCGTGGGGTCGCGCGGGGGAGTGCGATCTTCCATCGCTGCCGCGACCAGGGGAGCGCCGACGCGCTTGGAGATCGGCTGACGCACGACGAGCATGCGATCGAACCCGTCGATCCGCACCCGCACCTCGTCCCCGGGCTTCACGGCCTGCGCCGCCTTCGCCCGTTCTCCGCCCACGCGCACGTGCCCGGCGCGGCAGGCCGTCGTCGCGGCCGAGCGGGTCTTGTAGATCCGCACGGCCCAGAGCCAGGCGTCGACGCGCACGGATGTGCCCGGGGTCGCAGCATCCATCAGGGGATCACCGCCGGTGTCGGCGCCGTCTGCCGCGCCCGCACGCTCACCAGGACGCCCGCTGCGATGAGCCCCTGGCCGAGGCAGTAGGTGAACATGACGAGCGGGCTCGTCCAGTCGGGCATGGCGTCGGGCGTGAAGAGGCGGAACGCCAGCACCGAGTCCGACGTGAGGAAGAACACCCCACCCCACACGATGAGCGGATGGCAGCGCGACGCCGCGAACGCCGTGCCGCCGAGCACCAGTCCGTAGATCGCCACGGCGATGGCGAGTCCGCCGAGGTGCGGCCACAGCACGGCGAGGAGCACCACCCACCACACGGCGTACACAGCTGCCCAGAGAGGGACGCGGCGCACGGCGAGCCGCTGCCAGAACAGCCAGATGTAGCAGAGGTGCGCGAGGCCGAAGAAGAGCAGCATCATCGGCACGGTCGGCAGCCACGGGACGAAGGTGCCGGCGCCGTCGCCGAGCCACGAGAGCACGATCGCGACGACCAGCAGGGTGTGGGTGGGCGTCCAGCGGGAGCCCCACGCACCCCACACGACCGCGAGCCCGAGAAGCGGCATCAGGGCCAGCTTGGTGGGCGCGGCGACGGCGTCGGAGCCGACCGCGAGCGCCGAAACATGCACGATCGACACCGCGATGTACGGCACGAACCCGATCCAGAGCCGACGCATGATCCTCCTCGATACGCAGGGCAACCATAATCGTCGCATGACCGATGTGCTGGCTCGGATGGGCCTCGTCCGGATGTCCGCACGCGATACCGGTGCGGCACACCGTGTGTCGACGCCGCTGGAGCTGCTGTTCGACCTCGTCTTCGTCGTCGCGGTGTCGCAGGCGTCGCAGAACCTGCACCACCTCATCAGCGAGGACCACGTCGGCCAGGGCGTGCTCGCCTACCTGATGGTGTTCTTCGCCATCTGGTGGGCGTGGATGAACTTCACGTGGTTCGCTTCTGCGTTCGACACCGACGACTGGCTCTACCGCGTGCTCACGATCGTCCAGATGGGCGGCGTGCTCGTGCTGGCGGCGGGCGTGCACGACGCGATGGTGGAGTTCGACTTCCTCGTGGTGACGTGGGGCTACGTCATCATGCGGTTGGCGATGGTGGCGCAGTGGCTGCGGGCCGCAGCATCCGATCCCGAATCTCGCCGCACCGCGCTGCGTATGGCTCTCGGAGTGACGGTGGTGCAGGTGCTGTGGGTCGCCCGCATCTACCTGCTGGACGACCTCGCCCAGTTCTGGACGTTCTTCGTCCTCGTCGCACTCGAGCTGCTGGTGCCGGTGTGGGGCGAGGCGTCCGGGCGCACCGCGTGGCACCCGCACCACATCGCCGAGCGGTACGGGCTGTTCACCCTCCTGCTGCTCGGCGAGAGCCTGCTCGCCTCGGCGAATGCGATCATCGACGCACTCGGCGAGGGGGAGCACGTTCCGGAGCTCGTGACGCTCGCGATCTCGGGCATCGTCGTCACCGCCGGCATCTGGTGGGTCTACTTCTCACGCGAGCAGCAGCATCGGCTCGAAGGCAGGAAGTCGGCCTTCCGCTTCGGCTACCTGCACTACGTGATCTTCGCGGCCGTCGGCGCCGTGTCTGCCGGTGTCGAGGTCGAGATCGACGAGATCACCGGCCACACCGAGATTCCGCACGCGATCGCCGGCCTCGCGCTGACCCTGCCGATCGCCATCGTGGTGGCGGGGTCGTGGGTCGTCCTCCTGCGCGCGTCGCTGTCGCGATGGGCGTCGGCGGCCGTGCTCAGCGGCGCGGTGCTGATCGCGCTGGCCGGCCTGCTGCCGTCGGGGGAGTACGTCGTCGCTGCGGCGCTCCTGGTGGGCGTCGTCGTCGTGCTCGAGGTCGATCGCGTGCGCCGGGAGCCGACGCCGGTGCACTGAGGTCTCGGGTCACTCCGCGAGGTCGAGCGAGACGATCGCGAGGTGCGGCTTCGGTCGCGCCACTTCGCGGAACCCGGCCTCTTCGAACGTCGACAGCACGCCGTGGAACAGGTCGTTCACGGGGATCTTCTTGCCCGCGTCGAGGTCGAGCGGGTACGCCTCGATCACGCGGGCGCCGCTCGTCCGCGCGTAGTCGATCGCGGCGTCGAGCAGCTTCGCGTTGAGTCCATGCTGACGATGCTCCTTGCGCACGACGAAGCAGCTCACCGACCACACCGAGTCGTCGTCCCAGGGCTCCTGCGAGGCATCCGAGAAGTTACGCGTGCGACCGATCCGTACCTGCTTCGTGCGTGGTCCGATCCGCACCCAGCCGGCCGCTTCACCGTCGACGTACGCGATGAGGGCGGGAGGGGGGCCGGCGTCGATCTCGTCGCGCAGCAACCCCTCGCGCTGCTCCTGCGAGGTCTTCTGCCATTCGGCGTTCGTGATCATCCACCACTGGCACTGGCAGCCGTGCCCGTCACCCCCGCCGCTGAGCGCGTGCTGCGCGTCGTCGAAGCGATCTGCGGTGGCCGGTTCGATGGTGATGTTCGCCATGTCGTGACGCTATTGCGCCCCACCGACATGGGCAAGCGATCGACGGATGCCACGCCCGGGCGTCCCTCGGTTCGCGAGGCCCCCGCAGAGCGGGTAGGATGGGGGAGTTGTCCACGCGCAAGCGGGGGCTAACGGGATGTGGCGCAGCTTGGTAGCGCACTTGACTGGGGGTCAAGGGGTCGCAGGTTCAAATCCTGTCATCCCGACCAATCGAAAGAGGGTCGGCCGAAAGGCCGACCCTCTTTCGTCGTCTCCTACGAGCGGATCGAGCGTCGCCGCCTCGCGAATGCGGCCATCGCTGCGCCCACGAGGAGCAGGAGCCCTGCGGCCACGAGCGCCGCGGACGGATCCGCACCGGTCGGCGGCAGGCCTCCGGTGGCGGGCGGAGTCGTCGCCGGGGGCGTCGACGGCGGCGTTGTGACCGGCGCCGCTGCGACGACCACGACGATCGTCAGCGCCTCGCCGGCACCGCCGTCCTTGTCGGTCGACGTCAGGGACGCCGTGTACGTGCCGGCCGACGCGTAAGTGTGCGTGACCGGCGGATCCGCCGGGCCGACGACCGTCAGGATCGGCGAGCCGTCGCCCCAGTCGACCGTGTACGTGAAGTCCGCGGCCATGTCGGCGGGCGACGGGTCGTCCGCCCCGATTTTGATCGTGAACGGTGACCCGGCTGTCGCGGTCAGGGCGCCGGTCACGACGGTGTCCGGCGCCGTGTTGACGACGGCGAGGCTGGTGGTGGCGGTGCTCTGCTGCGAACCGAGCGTCACGCGAAGGGCGACGGTGTGGTTCGACGGGCCGTCGTCGATGCCCAGCGCCTCGAGCTGATCCCAGGTCAGCGTGGGCGTCAGGCCGCTCGCGTCGCTGTAGTCGCCGTCCGCGTCGAGGTCCCACTCGTAGACGGCTCCGGGGCTGGACCCGGTGCCGTTCAGGGCCAGACTGTCTCCCTCTGCCACCGCGTACGGTCCGCCCGCGACCGAGACCGCGGGCGTCAGCACCTCCTGATCAACGCTCCCGCTGCTGGTGGCGAGGGCCGCGGTTCCGGAGTACGTCGCGGAGATGGGGTGCGTGCCGGCGGTCAGCACGCTGGTGGTCAGCGTCGCGCTTCCGTTCATGTCGACCGTGACGGGGCCGCCGAGGGGACTGCCGGCGTCGGCGAACGAGATCGTTCCGGCGGTGACGGGTGATCCCCCGGAGGTCACCGTCGCGGTGAACGTCACGGCTTGGCCGGCGAGCGAGGGGTTCAGGCTGGACGTGATGGCCGTCGTCGTCGAAGCGAGACCGACCACCTGATCGACGCTCCCGCTGCTCGTGGCGTACGCCGGCGTTCCGGAGTAGGTCGCGGTGAGGGGATGCGTGCCCACACCGAGCGCGCTCGTGGTGAACGTCGCCATCCCATTCGGGTCGACGGGAACGTTCGAAGCGAGCGGTGTGGCTCCGTCGGTGAACGAGACGGTCCCGCCGGTGACGGGCGAGCCGCCGGACGTGACGGTCGCGGTGAACGTCACGGAGTCGCCGAAGACGGACGGGTTCACGCTCGACGTGAGCGTCGTCGCGGTGGCGCTCACGGTCGCGACCGTGAGGCACCACCCGCCGTTGATCGATCCGGCGTCGCCGCCCGCGTCGTCCACCACCCACAGGCTCCAGACGCCGTTCCCGTTGCCGCCGTTGAACGTCGCCAGGGTGGTCGCCCCGCTGATGACCGGAGCGGGCGCGGGGAACGCAGCATCCGTCCCCTCGGTGTCGAGGTCGGTCGGTCGGAACGTGCCGGAGACGAGCGGTGCAGGCACCGAACCGGCGGCGGCGTCGTCGAAGACGACGTTCGCGCCGCTCACGGGCGTGATGCCCCCTGCGTCGCTCATCAGCAGGAGGTTGGTCGACGGAGTCGGGCCGGACAGCATGACGTCGAGGTCGATCGGCGCGGTGTGCGAGATCCCGTTGAGGGTCGCGGTGACCTTCGTGACGGGACCGGCGAGCCCCGACACGGTGATGTTCGACGGATAGGGAGCGGATGCTCCTTGCTGAGGAACCGTCAACGCCCCCGGGTTGCAGAAGGTGTTCCCGGTGACGACGGTCGTGTTGTCGACCCGCTGCGAGACCGAGCCGTTGCTCCCCAGGAATCCGGTGCTGCCCGCGTACGTCGCGAGGATCGCATGCGTGCCCTCGGCGAGGGCGCTGGTGGTGACTGTCGCCTGTCCCGAGGCGTTGAGCGCGACGGGTGCGCCGAGGGCGGCGTTGTCCGCGGTGAAGGCGACGCTCCCCGTCGTCACCGGGTTGCCGCCGGCGGTGACCGTCGCGGTGAAGGTCACCGGGTCGCCGGTCTTCGACGGTGTGCCCGACGTCGACACTGTGGTCGTCGTCGCCACCGCGGCCTGCTCGGTCGTGATGACCAGGCTCCACCCGCCGGCCATCGAGCCGGTGTCTCCGGTGGCGTCGTCGATGATGAACAGCTGCCAGGCGCCGTTGGGCGCGATGCCGGTGAACGCTCCCGCGAGAGTCGCCTCGGTGGACGACGGTGGCGCGGGTGCAGGAAACGCATCCCCGCTGCCGTTGTTGCTCGGACGATAGGACCCGGTCGGCACGCTGCCGCTCGGCACGACGTCGGCGGCGGAGTCGTCGAAGGTGAGGGTCGCGTTGGTCGACGTCGTCAGCGTGTTCGGCGCGCCGACGTCCGACATCACGACGAGGTTCTGCCCGGTGGGCGCGACGACCAGCGCGTCCACGTCGTTGAGCGCCCCGTGCGTGAGCCCGTGGAAGACCACCTGAACCTTCGTGACGAGCCCCGCCAGCCCCGACACCGTGATGTTCGACGGGTAAGGGTTCGCGGGACCGGTCTGCTCCGCCGATCCCGCCGCGGGAATCGCGATCGACGCCGTGTTGCTGAACGTCGTCGGTCCGTCCGCGCGGGCCATCGACGGCGCGGCGACGACGCCGAGCAGCGCAAGAGCGATGGAGATGGATGCTGCGATCCCACGCCGCGGGAGCCGTGAGCGTGAGGTCTCGCCTCGCCGCGACTCGGATCTGACCATGCTCTGCACCCCTTCGTCGGGATCCGGTGCGCTGGACCGCCATGGGGCGAGGGTCACGGACACAGGGCTTGACGGCACCCTATGACCGGCGTGGTTCGCTTGTACAGATCCGACTCCGACTCGACGGAGCGCGGCCGAGGCGTCAGCCCGCGGTGGTCAGCACGCGCGCGACGCTGTTCACCCGCACGCCGGGCGTCGACTCGTCGATGTTGATCACGACGGGCTGGTGGTCGAGCACCTCCTCGCGCTCGTACTGCGCGTACGACATCACGATGACGACGTCGCCGGTGTGGACGAGGCGGGCGGCGGCGCCGTTGATCTGCATCACTCCGGTGCCGCGCTCGCCGGCGATCGTATAGGTCTCGAATCGCGCGCCGTTGTTCACGTCGACGACGTGCACCTGCTCGTGCTCGACGATGTCGGCGAGGTCCAGCAGATCGGCGTCGATCGTGATCGAGCCGACGTAGTTCAGGTCGCTGTCGGTGACGGTGGCGCGGTGGATCTTGGACTTGAGCAGGGTGCGGCGCAAGGGAACTCCTGGGGATAGTGAATCGAGTCCAATAATAGGATCGGCTGGTGCCCGAATCGTGGTCCCGTGTCAGCCCCAGGTAGTCTGGATCCGATGGGGAACACTCGTGCCGAAGCGGCATATCTGCGCTCACTCGCGGCGTTCCGAACCCCCACCCTCGACCTTCTCCACGGTCGCTACGCGCCCTTCGTGGTCGCGGCCCTCTCCATCGTGTTCACGGTCGATCGCCCGTCCGTCGAGATCTCCGATGCCCACGCCGAGGTCGCCGAGATCCTCGACGAGCTCCGCGCCGCGGGCTACGACGAGGGCGATCGCACGCTCCCGGTCGGCACGGCCCGCGAGATCTGCCGCTATTGGGTGCGGGTCGGATGGCTCGTGCCGCAGATCGACGGCGACGCCGAGGTGTACCGCCTGACCGCGCACGCGGTGGGCGCGCTCGAGATCACGGGGCGCACGGCCGGCGGCCGGACGCGCGTGTCGAACTCGCGTGTCCGCACGCTGCTGGAGGCGGTCGAGCGGCTCTCCGATCACGCCGAGACCGATCCCGCCGTCCGGATGGCCCGCCTCATCCAGGAGCGCGATGCGCTCGACGCCGAGATCGCCCGCCTCGAGCTCGGCCAGTCCGAGCCGATCGACGACGAGCAGCTCCTCGAAGAGGCCGAGAACGTCCTGCACCTCGCGCGCGAGCTCCCGGCGGACTTCACCCGGGTGGCCGAATCCATCAAGGCCATGCAGCGCGACGTCGTCGCCGACCTGCGTCGTGACGTCCGGCCGACCGGCGAGGTGCTGCGCGAGTATCTTCAGCGCGGGCAGCACGTCATGCAGTCCACCGCCGAGGGCCGCGCCTTCGCGGGCGCTTTGCGGCTGATCGGCGATCCGGAACGCATCGACAGCCTCACCGAGCAGCTGCACACGCTGCTCGCGCAGCCGTTCACGCGTCTCATGGACGGCGAGCAGCGCAAGGAGCTGGATGCCATCGGCCGTCGGGTCGAGCTCGGCGTCGAGGAGGTGCTCACCGCGCAGCGCCGCGCCTCCCGCGTCATCACCGGTCAGGTTCGCACCCACGACCCGATCCGCGACCGTCAGGTCGACGATCTGCTCCGCGACGTCATGTCGGGTCTGCAGACGTGGACCCGCAGCTCGTCCTCCGATGCGCCGGTCGAGCCGCTGCGCAGCCTCCCCATGGCCGACATCGGCCATCTGCGACAGTCGGTGAGCGACATCCGTCCTCCCGGTGCGCCCGCTCCGCTCACCGCAGCGGACGAGGATGCGGAATTCGCGGATGCTGACACCCGCGCGTGGGGAGGACCCCGGTACGCCGAGCTCGAGGCCTATGTCGCCGGCCTCGGCGACGAGTTCGACCTGGGCGACGCGTTCCAGGGGGCCGATGACGAGGCCCGACGACCAGTGGACCTCGTGGGCCTTCTCGAAATCGCCCACCGCAACGGCATGAGCGAACACGGCGAGGTGTCCGTCGTCGAAGCCCTGCGCCCCGACGGGACGACGCGCCGGTTCGCGTTCGGATCCGTGACCGCCCGCACCGCGAAGGAGCACGACGATGACTGAGACCGCCACACAGGCCGATCTCGAGGCCGGCGCACTCGATGCCACCGACATCGCCGTCGAGGAGGCCGCCGCGAGCGACGCGTTCATCGCACCCGCGGCGATGGAGGACGACCTCGACGAGCTCTTCCCCGGCGACCGCGGCGTGCTCGACCCGGCAGTGCGGCGCGTGTTCGTGCACGTCCTGCAGCGGCGGTTCCTGCTGGCGGACCGCAACCGCGACGAGTGGACGGTGCTGCTCGACAACCAGCAGCTCATCGAGTCGCGCCTCAACGATCTCTTCGTGCGCCTCGTGGTCGACCACGACCGCGGCGTCGCCTACAAGCAGCAGGTGCGCTCCGACGAGCTCGAGATGCCGATCCTGCTCCGAGACGCCCCGTACACGCGCTCCGAGACGCTCGTGCTCGTGCATCTGCGCACCGTCTACCAGCGTGAGTCGGCGGCGGGCGAGCCGGCGGCCCGCGTCGACATCGAAGACGTCGAGCAGACGGTCATGAGCTACTTCGTGGACGCCGACGGCGACACCGCCCGCCGGCAGCGCTCGATCCGCAAAGCGATGGATCGGCTCGCGCGCGACGGGATCGTCGACGAGGAGACCACCGGCCGGTTCCGCATCAGCCCGCTCGTCGAGATCGTGCTGAGCGCCGAGAAGCTGCGCGAGCTGCGCGACTGGCTGCGCACGCAGTCTGATCCGGCGCGCGCGGAGGGCGCAGCATCCGTCGCCGCCGTCGATGTGTTCGACGACGCCGACGAAGACGACGAAGACGACCTCGAGGAGAACGCGCTGTGACGATGCTCGACACGCTGTTCGGGCTGATCCCGGCGGCATCGCGCGGGCAGCAGTGGCTCGCCGAGGACCTGCAGCTCGTCAACTGGGGTGGCTACGACGGCGCGCACCGCGTGCGGTTCTCGCCCGAGGCGACCCTGCTGTGCGGCGGGTCGGGCTCAGGCAAGTCGACGCTGATGGACGCGTACATCGCGCTCATGATGCCCCACACGACGCCGTTCAACGGCGCGTCGAACGGGGGAGTGACGGGGCGCCCGCGCGGCGACGAGCAGCGCAACATCCTCTCCTACGGACGCGGCAAGCTCGACGAGTCGCGCACCGAGGAGGGAACGAAGATGCGCGTGCTCCGCGGCGACGGCGAAGACACGTGGACCGCCGTCGCGATGACGTGGATCGACCATGACGGCTCGCGCTTCACCGCGCTGCGCGCGTGGTACATCCCGGCCGGCGCTCGCGTGCTCGAAGACACCGTGCGCGTCCGCGCGACGACGGACCGGGCGTTCGACGTCAGCTCGCTGCAGGAGGCCGCGGCACTGCGCCTCTCCGACCTCTCGATCCGCAACGCCGGACTCGACCCCGTTGGCACCGATCGCGAGTTCTCGGCGCGGCTGCACGCGGTGCTCGGGATCGGCGCCGCGGGCGCGGGGGGCAAGGCGATGAGCCTGCTCGCCCGCATCCAGGCCGGCCAGCAGATCACGACGGTGGACGACCTGTACAAGCGCCTCGTGCTCGAAGAGCCCGAGACGATGACCACTGCCGACGCCGTCGTCGCGCACTTCGACGGCCTCGAGAGCACGCGCACGCGCATGCTGACGGCGCGCCAGCAGGTGAGCGCGCTCGAGCCCATCCGCGAGCTGCGCGAGAAGATCGCGGTCGCGCTCGAGCGCGTGCGGCTCATCGACGAAGTCGGCGAGTTCTCCGACCCGGCATCGCTGGCGACGCTCTGGCGCGCCGATCGGCGACTGGGCATGCTGCGCGAAGTCGAGACCGAGCTGCGCGACCGCAAGAACGCGGCCGACACCACGCTTCGCGAGAAGCGTGCGCTGGCCGACGCCGCCGAGGCGGAGCGCGACGGGCTCGTCGAGGTGCTGCGGCTCTCGGGCGGCGATCGCCTCGAGACCGCGCAGCGGGAGCTCCGAGAGGTCGAGCGGCGGCTGACTGCGACGCAGAGCCGGCGCGTGGGGTTCGACGCAGACCTGCGTGCGATCGGCGAGGACGCCGCCACGCAGGCCGAGTTCGCCGCGCTGATGGCCCGCGCCCGCGAGAGCCTCGCCGACCGCGATGCGAAGGGCGGCGTGCGGGCCGAGTATGCAGAGGCGATCTCGGCGGAGAAGTCCGCTGCCCGCGAGATCGCAGAGCTCGAGGCCGAGGTGCGACGGGCGACCGGGCTGCAGGGCAACATCCCGCGGGCGCTGCACGAATCGCGCGAGCTCGTGGCGCGGGCGGCCGGCATCGAGGTCGAGGACCTGCCGTTCGTCGGCGAGCTCGTCGAGGTGCGCACGGAGTTCGAGCCGTGGCGCGAGGCCTTCAACCTCGCCCTGGGCGGTTTCGCGACGACCCTCCTCATCGACGTGGATCTTCTCGGGCGATTCCGCACGGCGATCGACTCGGTGCGCACGCCGGTGCGCCTGCGCTACGAGGGGGTCCACGCCGGCCTCGACGAGGCGGATCTGCGCGACACCACCACGTTGCCCGGTCGCCTGGACTACCAGAGCACGCCGTTCACGGGTTGGCTGCAGGAGCGCCTCGCCGACCGCTTCGGCTTCGTGTGCGTCGACTCCGCCGCCGGCCTGTCGCAGCACCGCATGGCGCTCACGATCACCGGTCAGATGTCGCAGGGCAGCCGTGGTGCGCACGGGGGCCACGGCCGCGAGAACGTGCTCGGATTCTCGAACGACCGGCGGCTCGCCGACCTCGCGCGGCAGCGCGACGCCGCCCGCGCGCGGCTCGAGCACGCCGCCGACGACCGCAAGCGGGCGGATGCCGCGCTCGACGCCGTCGACGCTCGCTTCGCGGTGTACGCCAAGGTCCGCGATCTCACCTGGGAACAGGTCGACGTCGCCGCCGTCACGGCCGAGCGGGACCGTTGGCTCGCCGTGCAGGACGACGTGACGGCATCCAATCCCGAGATCGCCCGCGTGCAGGGGCAGATCGCCGCCGCGAAGGGCAAGGCGGCGCGGCTGCGCGAAGAGATCGCGCGCACCACGGTCGAGCGCGAGCAGATCGAGTCGCAGTGGAGCGACGTCATCGACGACGTCGACGCGGACCAGACGGTGATCGATGCCGCGGAAGACGCGGGACGGATGCTGCGCCCCGAGCAGGTCGCGTTCCTCGACGACCGTTTCCGTCTGACCGAGACGTCGCGGCCCGCGAGCGCCTCGGACGCGCTGGCCGGTTTCGTCGCCGCGCTCACGACCGCCGCGCACCGGCTGACCGAGGACCGCCGCGCTGCCGCGGACTCGCTCGAGCAGCAGCGCGACAGCGTGCGCCGGATCATGGTGAGCTTCCTCGAGCGCTGGCCGAATCCGAATCTGCTGCCCGACCCGGATGAGTCCGTCGACGACTTCGAGCGCATCCTGGAGGCGCTCAGGACGAGCGGGCTGCACGAACTCGAGGCCGAATGGCGCGACAGCCTGCTGAAGCTGTCGGGCAACGACCTCACGAACCTGGACTCGACGCTGAGCCGCTCGATCCGCGAGATCCGCGATCGCATCGAGCCGATCAACGAGATCATGCAGGACCTGCCGTTCTACGACGACGACCACCGGCTGCAGATCACGACGCGCGAGAACCAGTCGGAGGCGCGCCGCCGCTTCCGTCGCGAGCTGCGCGACGTGCGGGCCCTCATCGAGGCGGCGTCGTCCGACGACGAGCGCGAGCAGGTGTACCGCCGCATGTCGAAGCTGATCGGCCACATGCGCCGCTCGGCCCCCGACTTCGGCGATCTGATCGACGTGCGCAATCACGTGCGGGTGAGCGCCGAGCGCGTCGACGCGGCGACGAAGCAGCACGTCGCGCTCTACGACCACATCGGCGAGAAGTCCGGCGGCGAGTCGCAGGAGCTCATCGCGTTCATCGTCGGTGCGGCCCTGCGCTATCAGCTCGGTGATGCCGGTGCGGTGCGTCCGCGCTATGCCCCGGTGTTCATGGACGAGGCGCTGATCAAGGCCGACGCGCACTTCACCAAGCGCGCGATCGGCGCGTGGCGCGGCCTCGGCTTCCAGCTCGTGATCGGTGCGCCGAACGACAAGTACAGCGCCATCGAGCCGCACGTCGATGTCGAGTACGACATCCTCAAGGACACCCGCGGACGCTCGTGGGCGAAGCCCAAGGTCGGCCTGCGCGGCTGACGTCTACGATCGCGCGCCGCCCGACTCCCACTCCTCTCGCGTGAGGAACGCGAGCTGCCCCGACTTGCCGGGCAGCTCGACCTGGGGGCCGAGCGCGAACCCGAACAGGCGGGCGCGCGCGACGGCGCGGTCGTTGCCGACGTCGGGCTCGATCACGATGCGGTCCACCGCCGTCCGGGAGAAGAGGAAACCGGAGATCACGTGCGCCACGCGGGTGGTGAAGCCGCGCACCGGCGCCCCGCGGTCGCCGAGGAGGAAGTGGATGCCGACATCCCCGGGCTGTGCGGCATACACCGCGCCGAGCGGGTCGTTCTCGGGCTCGTACGTCTGCAGCAGCACGATCGGCAGGCCGTCGCGCCGGATCAGGAACGCGTGGTGGGTCGAGAGGCCGTCGACGTACGCGTAGAGGTCGCTGAGCTCCTGAGCCGTCAGCTCGCCCAGACCCCAGAACCGAGCGGTGGGGGCCGTGACCCAGCGGTGGATCACGGCAAGGTCGGCGACGGGGTCGAGCGCGGCGATCTCGACGCGGCCGAGTACCGCGTCGTCGGCGGTGTACACGACGGATCCGGCGGATCCGGTCACGAGGCGGTCTGTGGTGACGATGGTCATGCGGCTCCTGTCGGGGCGTCGATGCGGAGGCGGGCCCAGTCGGTCACGACCCGCGCGGGTCGGACCTCGGACCACCCCGCGAGCTGGTCGGCGAAGTGCGGTGAAGCGGGGTCGCCCGCGGCGCCGAACGGCACGCTCCAAAGGCTGTTCTCCCGGTCGGAAAGATCCCACGCCCAGCGTGCGACCGAGCCGCGCCACGATCGGTCGGTGACACCCGGAGTCGAGCCGGTGCACCGCACCGCGTCGCCGTCGCCTGACAGCGGCACGTCGAGGTGCACGCCCGGATCGGTCGCACCCGGCACGTCGGCGAGCACGTGCACCGGAAGAAGACGATGCGTCGCGCCCCACTCGGCTGCGGCGGCGGCGTCGTCGAGCGCTGCGGCCGCCAACGCGTCCACGTCGTCACGCAACGCCGGGTGCGCGAGCAGCCGAGCCAGCGTGGCGGCGACCTGGCCCGTGACGCCCAGCCACGGGTCGAACACCGCACCGTAGCCGTGCGGCGCGTGCAGTGCGGCCAGCGCCGGGTGCGCGGCGACGCGCCTGACGAGGGCGGCCCGCCATCCCGCGAACATGCCGGCGGAGACGGATGCCGCGTCCATCCGTCCGTCCCACTCCAGGAGCGCGTCCCGCAGCGCGGCAGCCGGCGGGGGCAACGCCCCGCGCGGTACGAACGGGAGCAGCGCGGTCGCCGAGCCACTCGCCGTGTCGCCCCACACGGGCGCGAACTCGTCCACCGATCCGGGTCGCAGCTCTTCGAGAAGCACGCCGATGCGACCGGCCCGGTGTGGCGAGGAGTACGCCCACCCGAGGTCGATCTCGGCGCGCCCCGGCCGTTCGTTCGCGTCCGCCGCGGCGTCGGTCACCGCGAGTGGGCACGCGCCCGCTCGATCCGTCGCCGTCTCCGTCGTCTCGGCACGCAACGGCAGTCGCCGTTCCGCGCGCGGTCGGTCCGGCGTGACCCCGACCGTCGCCGACAGCACCGCACCGTCGCGGTCCGCGGCGAGCACGCGGTTGACGGGGTCCACCCATCGCCCGAAGGCCGCGATGACATCGGACGCGGACCGTGCTCGCAGCAGTCCGAGGAGCGCGCCGGCCCCGAGGTCGGCGGTCGTGCGCGCAGGCATGCGCACGCTCCACCCGACCAGCTCGTCGCCGTCCTCCCGGAGCTCGGTCACGACCGTGCCCCGCTCCGTCTCGAGCGCCTCGACCTGGACCGGGTCTCCGCCGCGCACGCGGATCACCGAGCGCTCGAGGTCGACGCCGCGCCAGCCGTCCGACCCCCGCGCCTCGTAGCCGCCGGGCACGCGCCGCAGCCGTTCGCGGAACACCTCGACGCTGTGCGCCATCGCGTTCGTCACGCCCCACGCGGCGCCGCCGGTGTGTCCGAAGTGCGGTGTCCCGGGCACGCCCGGGAACGCGAGCCCGACGACGTCGAACTCGTCGCACGCCAGCCGCACCTGCTGGTACACGCCGGGCAGCTCGAAGATGCGGTGCGGGTCACCCGCCAGCAGCGGCATCCCGCTCGCGGTCCGCGAGCCGTGCAGCGCCCACGCGTTGCTGCCCGACGTCGCCAGCGTCTCGTCGCCGCCGTCGCCGTACCCCGCGAACACGTCGACCCAGGCGTCGCCGAGCGTCGCAGCGACGTGCGCGCGCCACAGCATCACAGGGAACGTCGAGAACAGCGCGTGCGCGACGTGCATGACCCCGAGCGGGTCGTGATCCTCCCAGGGCTCCAGCGGTCGCGGCTCGCCGAACAGCGTGTCGAGCGCCCCGAACTCGGTCGCCCCCGCACCCACGTCGGCCATGCCACGCCGTACCCCCGCCGCATAGCGGGTGACGAACGCGCGGGTCTCAGCATCCGTCCCCTCCAGCGCCCGGCGCGCGGTGTCGTCGAGCCGCGCGCGCCGCGCGAACGCGTCCCACGCCACGCCCGCCTCGCCGATCAGTTCCGAAAGTCGCCCGGACGCCCGCAGCCGATCGACCTCGATCTGCCAGCCGCGGTCGCGCGCCGTCACCTCTCCCTGCGCCTCGGCGAGGTCCCCCACGTCCGTCGCGCGGAGGTGGGGGATGCCGTGGGCGTCGCGATAGACCTCTGCCATCGCGTCAGACTCCCACAGGCTCCCGCGACGAGGTCGACCCGACGCGCGAGCGCGCGACAGGGTTCGCCAACGTCCCTGCGTACATCAGCGACGCCGACTGGTTCGCGAGGTCGACCATCTGCAGCGTGTTGCGCAGTTGCAGGCGGTTCAGGCACGAGTGCGCGAACGTGTCGGCGCGCAGGTCCACGCGCGAGTCGATCCACGGATGCTGCGCCTCGTGCTCGTCGATGATCTCGGCGGCGATCCGCCAGAACTCGCTCTCGGGCAGCGTTCCGTCGGTGTGGAGGATACCGGCGAGGTGGCGCAGCACCCCGTCGAACACGTCGGTGAAGATCGCGAGCGCCTTCTCGTCGTCGTCGACGGGCGAGATGACGCGACGCACGTCCTGCGGCACGGCTCGGTCGGCGAGCAGCGCGACCTCCTCGCCGATGTCCTTCATGAACACGCCCGTCGGCACGTGGTCTTCGAGAATGAGGATGAGGTTCTCGCCGTGCGGCATGAACGCGAGATCGTGCGCGAGCAGGCAGTGCACGAGCGGGCGCAGGTAGGCCCGCAGGTACGCGCGCACCCACGTCGTCGCCTCGACCCCCGACGCCCGCACCAGCGCGGTGGCGTACGAGCGCCCGCTCGCGTCGCGGTGCAGCAGCGACGCCATGGTCGCGAGCCGCTCGCCCGGCGCGATGAGCGGCACCGGGCTCTCGCGCCAGAGCGCCGCGAGCATCTTGCGGTGCGCCGACGGCGCCGGCGTGCGATGGTAGGCGTCGCCGGTGTACCCGATCGACGCCCGCTCGCGCAGCACGCGGAAGCCCGATTCCCGCAGTGTGGCGTCACCGGCGACGAGCTCGGCGACCCAGTCGTTGATGGCGGGCGTCACCCGCATGTACGCCGGCGAGAGCCCCCGCAGGAACCCCATGTTCTGCACCGCGAGCGCCGTCTTCACGTAATGGCGATCGGGGTGCGTCGCGTTGAACATCGTGCGCACGGACTGCTGCGCGCGGTACTCGTCGTCGCTCTCGCCGATCAGCACGAGATCGCGGCGGGCGATGTCGGGCGCGAACGTGATCGCGATGCGGTTCTCCCACTGCCACGGGTGCACCGGCAGCAGGTGGTAGTCGGCGGGGTCCTCGCCGAGCTCGGCCAGTCGCTCCGCGAAGCGCGCGTGCTCGGCAGGGGAGAGCTCACCGGAGAGGAGGGATGCCTCGTCCAGGCCCGCGCCGAGCGCCAGATGGGATGTCGACCTCCGCGCGGCGAGCCACACCATCCGGAACGGATGGCCGGCTTCGGGGGAGTAGGCCGCGTGCGCCGAGACGTCGAAGCCGATGCGTCCGTTGTTCGCCACGAACCCGGGGTGCCCCTCGGTCATGGCGGACTCGATGGTCTGGAAGTCGGCAGCGAGCAGTTCGTCGGCCGAGGGTCCGCCCTGGGCGAGCTTGAACGCCGCGCTCGCCAGGGTGGACGCGATCTCTTCGAGGTAGATCGGCAACAGCTGGTCCGACAGACCCAGCACCGGCTGCAGTTCGATGATGAACACCTGCGCGTCGAGGTCGGCGGGCTCGCCGGCGACGAGCCGGCGCACGCTCGCCTCGTCGATCACCCAGTGCTCGAGCTCGGTGCGGACCGCCTCGAACCGGTACTGCACGTCGGCGTCCGGCACGGTGACGCGCCAGCCGCCGACGATGGCTTCGGGCGACAGCAGGCGCTCGTGGCTGAACTCGGCGATCGCCTTGGCGACGAGGTGGCGCTGGGCACCGGCCAGATGCGCGGGGGAGAGATGGGCGGCGGGGGCGGTCATGCGGAGATCCCTGTTCGTGCGAGTGCGGGCGCCGCGACGGCGGCGAGTTCGGAGCGGGCGAAGTCGTCGCGCGTGCAGACGGAGAGGACCGCGGTCTTGGTGTGGTCGCCTTCGTCGATCGAGACGTAGCGGAGCTCGGTGAAGCCGGCGCGGAGGTTCTTGCGGCGGATGCGGTCGTTGCGCGCGTCCGGCTCGACGACAACGCGCTGGGCGCCGAGCACGTCGAAGCACCAGGTCATGACCGCGGCGAAGACGGCGTCGGTGAGGCCGTGGCGCGGGTCGCCTCCGGGTGGCGCGATGAGCACGTGCATGCCGAGATCGCCCGGAAGGGCATCATGGATGCCGCGCAGCAGCACCTGCGCCGGGTCGTACGTCTCGGCGAAGAAGATCGGGACCCCATCGACCCGGCCGAGCCAGGCATCCTGGCGCGGGTCCGTGACGACGCTCGCCAGGTAGTCGCGCACGGCGTCGACGTCGAGATCGCCCATGCCCCAGAACGCGGCGTGGGGGTCGGCGAGCCAGGGCTGCAGCACGGGGGCGTCGCGCTGCGGGTCGGCGGGGACGATCGAGGTCGCGAGTGTCATCGGGCCGCCCCGACCGTGGCGGGCGCGTCGGCCGGAACACCGAAGTCCTGGAAGGCGATGCGCCGCTCGATCGGGTAGACCTCGCGGCCGGTGATCGAGGCGAGGATCGACGAGTTGCGCCACGCGCCGAAGCCGAGGTCGGGGGCGGTGAGGCCGTGCGTGTGCTCCTCGCCGTTCTGCACGAACACGCGGCCGCGGCCGCCGTCGACGCTGTAGTCGCGCGCGACCGCGAGGCGGCCGAGCACGTCGTGGTCGAGGCGGTCGGCGACCGGCGCCAGGAAGGGCGGCGTCTGCGCGGCGTAGCCGGTGGCGAGCACGAGCGACGCGCTCTCGCGCACGTGCTCGCGGTCGACCTGCGCGTGGCGCAGCCGCAGCCGGTACCGCGAACCGTCCCATTCGGCGGACGTCACCTCGGTGTCGGTCAGGAGCGTGGTCGGCACCGGGCCGTCCGCACTCAGTCGGTAGAGGGTGTCGTAGATGTCGTCGATGAGGTCGGCCGAGATGCCCTTGTACAGGCTCCGCTGCTCGCGTCCGAGGTGCTGACGGATTCCGATCGGCAACGCGTGGAAATGATCGGTGTACTCCGGCGACGTCATCTCGAGCGTGAGTTTCGTGTACTCCATCGGGAAGAACCGCGGCGACCGTGTGATCCAGTCGAGCCGGTAGCCGCCGTCCCGCGCGCCATCCAGCAGGTCGCGGTAGATCTCGGCGGCGGACTGGCCGCTTCCGACCACGGTGATGGAACCCGACGCCCGCAGAGCCTCGCGCTGGTCGAGGTACTCCGAACTGTGGATCACCGGGCCGTCGAGCCCGCGAAGGGCGGGCGGGATGACGGGCTGGGTTCCCACACCGAGCACGACGTGCCGCGCGCGCAGCTCGCTCACCTCACCGGTGTCGGTGCGCATGGCGCGCACGACGTAGGTGTCATCGACGGGGTCGTGCTCGACGGCGATCACCTCGTGGTTCCAGCGCAGGTTCGGCAGCTGAGCGGCCGCCCACCGGCAGTACGCGTCGTACTCGGTGCGCAGCGCGTAGAAGCTCTCACGGATGTAGAAGGGGTAGAGGCGTCCCGTCTGCTTCAGCCAGTTCACGAACGAGAACGGCGACGTCGGGTCTGCCATCGTCACGAGGTCGGCGAGGAACGGCACCTGGATCGTGGCGCCCTCGATCATCATGCCGTGGTGCCAGCGGAACCCGTCGGCGCGGTCGAGGAACACCGCGTCGAGCCCCGTCGGCTCGGCGAGGCACGCCAGCCCGAGGTTGAACGGTCCGATTCCGACACCGACGAGGTCGTGCACGTGCGCGCTCATGCCGATGCCTCCGCGCCCGCAAGAGCCTCATCGAGCTCCGGCGCGATGCCGGCGAGGGTGGTCGCGGCATCCTTCACCATTCCGAGAATCAGACGGATGTCGTCGAGCGTGGTCTCGGGATTGAGCAGCGTCAACTTGAGGCAAGGGCGCCCGTCGATCACGGTCTTCGCGACCAGAGCCCTGCCCGACTCGAACAGCACGCGGCGCACGCCGGCCACGAGCGCATCCCGCGTGGTGTCGTCGACGCCGTCGGGGCGCACCCGGAAGAGCACGGTGCTGAGCTGCGTCCGGCCGACGAGCTCGAGCTCGGGATCCGCCGCGATCTCATCGCCTACCGCCCCTGCGAGATCGATGACCGTGTCGAACATCTCGCCGATCCGGTCGGCGCCGAGCGCGCGCAGCGTGACCCAGAGCTTCAGTGCGTCGAAGCGCCGCGTGGTCTGCAACGACACGTCGACCTGATTCGGCTCGTCGTTCTCGAGCGGATTGAGGTAGTCCGCGTGCCAGGCGCCCGCAGCGAGGTCGCGCGGCTCGCGCACGAGGATGGCGCTCGACGACACCGGCTGGAAGAAGCTCTTGTGGAAGTCGACGGTGATCGACCGCGCGCGCTCAACGCCCGCGAGCAGGTGCCGGCGGCGCGGCGACACGAGCAGCCCGCAGCCGTACGCCGCGTCCACGTGCAGCCACACGCCGTGCGCGTCGCAGACGTCCGCGATGGCGGCGACGGGGTCGATCACGCCGCGGTCGGTGGTGCCGGCGGTCGCGACGACCGCCATCGGAACGCGACCGGATGCTGCGGCCTCACGGATCGCGAGTGCCAGGGCCGCAGCATCCATCCGTCCTTCTCCGTCGTCGGCCACCTCGATGACCGCGTCGTCGGCGAGCCCCAGCAGGAGTGCGGACTTGCCGACGCTGAAGTGGCTCGATGCCGTCGCGAAGACCACGAGTCGTGCGAGGGCGCGCGGACGCGGCAGGGGAGCGGAAGCCAGTGCAGCCTCGCGGGCCAGCAGCAGGGCATGGAGGTTCGACTGCGTGCCGCCCGACGTGAAGATCCCGCTGCCGTGGGTGAAGCCGACGCGCTCCGCTGCCCACGCGATCAGGCGCCGCTCGATGAGCGTGCCGACCGCGGACTGGTCGTAGGTGTCGACCGAGGTGTTGACGGCCGCGAGCACGGTCTCGGCCGCGACGGCGGGCAGGGCTACCGGGCAGTTGAGGTGCGCCGCGTAGGCGGGGTGATGGAACCACACCGCGTGTTCGAGGAACAGCTCGTCGATCTCGCGGACGGCCTGCGAGGATCCCACACCGTCGCCGTCGAGGGGGACGTCGTCGACGAGCCGCTGCAACTCGGCGCGCGAGGCGCCGGAGAACGGTTGCGTCGTCGTCTCGAACCGGTCGGCGACCTGCGCCGAGGTCTGTGCGATGAGGGAGCGATAGGTGTCGGCAGAGGAACGCGTGAGCAGGTCGAGCACGGGGGAGAGCTCCTTCAGTTAGGGTTGCCTTGCCTAACTAAGCCGATCTCGAGGTGCGTGTCAATGTGCGGGCGTAACAGTTCTCCCGGCATTCATGGACGGTATCCAAGAATATGGAGCGCGCTGTCAGGCTTCGGACAGCGGCACGGTCACCACACCCGATGCCCCGTCGACGGTCACCTCTATCCCCGTCGTGATCGTCTCTGTCGCATGCGGCACACCGACGACCGCGGGGATGCCGTACTCCCGCGCGACGACGGCCCCGTGGCTGTTGGCGCCGCCCATCTCCATGACGAGTCCGCCCGCGGTGAGGAACAGCGGAGTCCAGCCTGGGTCGGTCGAGGGGGCGACGAGGATCTCGCCGGGTTCGAGGCGCGCCCCCACGGGGTCGAGGATGACGCGCGCGGGCGCGGTGACGGTCCCGGCCGACGCCGGCGTGCCTCGCAGTGCTCCGGGCTGCTCCGCAGCGGAGCCGACCCCGACGGCCTCCGGTTCCGTGCCGTCGGAGAGCAGCATCCGCGGAACGTGCCGCCGGCGCAGCTCGGTGTCGTACCGGTCTCGGCGTTCACGGACCGTCGCGCGCATGTCGGCTCCCGCCGCGGCGCGCTTGGTCTCGTCGAAGTCGAGGAAGAACACGTCGGCCGGGTCCGCGATCCGGCCCGCGGCGGCGAGCTCGGCGCCGATGCCGACGAGCTCCGCCCGCGCACGACGCATCGCGATGACCATGAGGAACTTCGGCATCTCGCGCATGCCGATGAGTGCTCGAGCCCGCCGAAGGCAGAACCGGACGGCGGCGGCACGGAGTCGGCCGCGCTCGCGTGCGCGCCCGACGAGGGTGTCGATCATCGCCTCGGCGTCGCGAGCGCCGGCCGCGAAGTGCTGCGCGGGGGTCGCCGCATCCGTGTCGAGGCGAAGGTATCCCGACAGCACGCCGAAGAGGTGCGCGGGGTCTTCCGCCCATCGCGGCATGCCGAGGTCGATCTCGGCGACGGCGCGGTGGCCGTAGCGGGCGAGGAAGTTGGCCATCGCGCGCTGCAGGACGGCGGGCAGTGCGCCCGCCAGATAGGCATCGGCGAGGTCCTCGGCGTCGCGGGTGCGCAGCGCTGCCGCGGACTCGGCATCGCGCCGCGCGCGCACGGCGACGTCCCACAGTTCGAGGTCCATCTGCGTCGTGACGTTGTCGGGCACGCTGCGCAGCACCGTCTGCAGGTCGCCCGGCTCGGTCGAGCCGCGCAGCAGGCGCCCGGCGAGCCCGAGCATCCCGAATCCGACGAGGGCGCCGGGCAGGCTTCGCGGCGCGAGCGGCATCGCCCGGAAGAGCAGATCGACCACCGCGTCGACCCGCGTCGGGATGTCGCTGCCCGCCGGGATGTCCCACGCACGAACTTCTCGGGCGAGCCGCTGAACCCGCCGCTGCGCCGCCGCCGGACTGATGAGCGCCTGCCCGATCAGGAGCGGGAGGCGGATGCGGACCGCCAGACGGAGGAAGCCGCGCGCGAAGCGTCGCCGCGACCGGGGAAGCACCGAGAATCGCGGGTCGTCGAACAGTCCGCGGAGGACCACGGCGGACCGCGCCTCCATCACGTCGAGCGCCCGCGGCATGATCTCGCGGCCCACGGCAGATCGCAGAACGGGCGTCGCATCGACGAAGATACGGTCGCCGCCGATCGCAAATGCTCCGGGTCCTGCGGCGATCCGAGCGGGACGGCGGCCGATGAGGTCGAGGAACCCTGAGCCGACCACCCGGAACGCGGCGATGCCCATCGGCGTGATCGGCCGGTGCAATCCTTGCGCGAGGCTGACGCAGAAGTAGACGCGGGTCTCCCCGGTGGGCAGCCGGGTATCGCGCACGGGCACGGGGAACAGCGTCGTGACCGGCCGGGACTGGGTGAGCCAGGCATGCCCGTCGCCGTCGATCGCCCACTCGATGTCCTGCGGGCTGCCGAACGCGCGCTCCACGCGGTCTCCGAGCGCGGCGAGCGCTCGCACCTGCGCGTCGGTGACGCTCGCCGGCTGGTCGGCCTCGCCGCCGGGCCGCCGATCGAGGATGCGCCCGGTCGCCGTGTCGATGATGAAGTGGTCGGGGTCGACCGAGCCTGACACGACGGACTCGCCGAGACCGCGTGCCGCGTCGAGCACCGCCTGACGGCGGCGGCCGGTCACCGGGTCGGCCGTGAACAGCACGCCCGCGGAATCGGCGTCGACCATCCGCTGCACGACGACCGCCAGGGCGACTCCGGCGCCGTCGATGCCCTGCGCGGTGCGGTAGGCGACCGCGCGGTCGGTCCACAGCGAGGCCCAGCAGCGGTGGACCGCATCCAGCACGTCGTCGACGCCGGCCACGTCGAGGTAGGTGTCCTGCTGCCCGGCGAAGCTCGCGCCAGGGAGGTCTTCCGCGGTCGCCGACGATCGTACGGCGACGGCACCGGCCCCCGGCTCCAGCCGGTCGTACGCCTCCCGCACCGCTCTGGCGACCTCGTAGGGGAACGGCGCCTCGAGCACGGCCGTCCGCGCGGCCGCGGCATCCGTGATCGTCCCTGACTCGACCGCCGAGCCGCGGACCGCACGCCGGTACGCCTCGGTCGTGACGCAGAAGCCCGGTGGCACGTCGAAGCCGGCACGGATCAGTTCGCCGAGGTTCGCCGCCTTGCCGCCGGCGGTCGCGAGGTCATCGGCCGACAGCTCCGCGAGGTCGACCACGAAGCTCGCGTGCGGTGCGGGGCTGGACGCGGCCATGGTGTCGTCCTATCGGCCAGGTCGGCCCACGCTCGTGGGCTCAGGTGCAGAATCGCACTCCGCGCACCCCGCCACAAGATCGACCGCACTCGTCAGCCGGCCCAGGCCTCCTCGATGGCGATGTCGCGTCGGAGCACCCTCGACGCCGCGCGGTGGCCGGAGAGCATCGCCGCGGGCACCGTCGCCGGGTCGTCGGTCCAGGTCGCCTCGCCGGCGAGGTGGAGCACGCCGCCGATCGGCGTCGCGAGGTCGTCGTGGTCGGCCGTCGTCGACCCGACCGTCATGTAGGCGTACGACCCGTGCGACCACGGGTCGTCCTGCCAGTCCGTGACGTGCACGTATGTCGGCGTCACGACACGGTCGCCGTACAGGCGCCGCAGCTGCACGAGGATCGACTCGACGATCTCGTCCTCGGTCCAGTCCCACGTCTCGACCGCCGCCGGCCCGGCCGCGAAGGTCAGCAGCGTCGGCGTGCCGTCGAGCGCGGTGAGGTCGTACCACGAGTGCCACCACCGGCTCTCGGGGCCCTGCTGGCGGATCGCGTAGACGCCGTCGTCCCAGAACTTCGCCGGGAACCGCAGGAACACCTTCTCGAACGCGTTCATCGTGAGCCTGCTCAGCGCGCCCGCGACCGGCTCCGGCAGCGGCGGGTCGATGGCGAAGTCGTCCGACTGCAGCACGCCGACCGGTACCGTGACGATCGCGGTGTCGGCGGAGAACAGCCCGTGGTCGGTCGTGACGAGGACTCCCTCGGAAGACCACTGCACGTCGGACACGACATGGATGAGACGGATGTCGAGACCCTCGGCCAGCCGCCGCGGCAGGCGGTCGTACCCGTCGGGGAACACGACCTCGTCGCCGTCGATGGAGTCGTCGTCGAGCCCGTGGGCGGCGAGGTCTTCGATCCGGGCGCCGTACTGCTCCTCGGAGCGGTGCTCGAGATACTCGCGCACGCGCTGCGTGCGCTCCGTGTCCCATCCCTGGGCGGCGAGCGCGGCGTCGGTCACGTCGCGGTACGACGCGTCGGGAGCGGAGGTGGCGACCACCTCGCGCAGCGTGGCGTCGACGGCGTGGATGTCGTCGATGTACGCGCGGGTCGCGGCATCCGTCAATCGCTTCCCGTCGGGGCCGTAGTACGCGATGGGGCGGCTGTCGGGCTGGTAGCCGCCGACGGTGAACTCGACGGTGCGCATGCCGAACGCCTGCGCCGCCGCGGCGACGGGGGAATCGGTGATGCCGTGGATCCACGAGGCGCCCATGTCGGTGACCGTGCCCGGGAAATGGCGGTCGGTCGAGACGCGGCCGCCCACGCGGTCGCGGGCCTCGAGCACGACGACACGACGCCCGGCCCTGCCCAGGAGGCGTGCGGCGGTGAGACCCGCCACTCCGGCGCCCACCACGATCGTGTCGAAATGATCCATCTGCGATCCTCCCCGGCCGGCGCATCACCGCGCCCTTCGACGCTAGCGGCATCCGGCCGATCGCAGATCCACCGGCGCCGCCCCGTCAGAGCTTGTAGCCGATGGCGCGCAGCAGGTCGCGGCGGTCGGCGACGTCCTGCTCGGTCTCGACGCCGACGGGCGGCTGGCCGTCGATGACGCCCGCGACGCCGCGGCCGGTGTCGGTCACGGCGACGAGCATCTGCACCGGGTTCGCGGTCGCGCAGTAGATGGAGCAGACCTCGGGGACGGCCTTCACCTGGTTGAGCACGTTCACCGGGAAGCCTTCGCGCAGCATGACCACGAACGCGTGCCCCGCGCCGATCGCCAGCGCGGCATCGACGGCGAGCGCGATGAGGTCGTCGTCGTTGCCCGTGCGGCGCACAAGCCGCGCACCGGATGCCTCGCAGAACGCGACTCCGAACCGCAGCGTTCCGCCCACCCCGGCAAGCGCTTCGTGCAGGTCCTCGACGGTCTTGATGAAGTGCGACTGGCCCACGATGACGTTCACGTCGTCCGGCTTGACGAGCGGGACGACCTCGATGTCGACGGTCATGGGAACCTCCTCCGACAGCGCCAGCCTAGACTCCTGGCCTTCTCGCCGCGCGGGGGTCGTTGCGCCCTATTCCGCCCGGGTGGTGAGCAGCAGCCGGCAGTGGTGCGCGGTCACGAAGGGCTCCAGGCGCTCGAGTTCGAGCGGGCCGTCGGTGTGGAGTAGCACGTCCTGCACGAGGCGCGCGTGGACGCCGCACACCAGGGCGCGGTCCTCGTCGATCATGTCGTGATACCGGCACGGCGCGAGGTCGAACGACAGCGTCTTCTCGTCGACGGCCGGGTCGAGCCCGGCGTCGTCGAGGTGCTCGTACAGCACGTCGAGCTGCCGCGCCGCGTCGGCGGGAAGCTGCGGAGCCTCGCTGCCGGTCACGGCACGCAGCATCCGTCCTCTCGTCTCGGCGCCCTCGACGCGCGCGCTCGCCGCGTCGCTCGAGGCCGACTCGCGCACGGGGTGGAACACCACCGGAGGACGCCCGCGGACTCCCACCTGGATCGTCTCGCTGCGGATGAGGCCCTCGTCCTCCAGGACGCGCAGATGGTCGCGGACGGTGTTCAGCGGGATGCCGGACTCCGAGGCGAGCTCGCCGGCGCGGCGTCCGGGCACGCGCTGAATGGCGTGCAGCAGCTGCAGGCGGCGGGGCTGGGTGAGTCCGCGGAAGTCGTGCGCGCGGCGGGGCATGATTCCAGGGTAGGCGGGCCGTCTCCGCCCCCGCTGAGAGGTCGACCGGATAAAACCGGTGGAACCCGCGGCACCCGGCGCGATGACGGAGGAAGGTCGAGGGCATCGCGTCCGGTCCGAGAAAGGAACCCCATGCAGCTCTCACCGGAGTCCGAAGCCGTGGTCCGCGCCACCGCAGGTGTCGTCGCCGCCCACGCCGAGGAGATCACGAAGGTCTTCTACCCGGCGATGTTCGCCGCCCACCCCGAGCTCCTCCGCATCTTCAACCGCGCGAACCAGGCGGTGGGGGAGCAGCCGAAGGCGCTCGCCGCGTCGGTCGTCGCCTTCGCGGTGCAGCTCATCGACCCGAACGCCCCCGACTTCACCCCGGTGATGCGCCGGATCGCCCACAAGCACGTCTCGCTCGGCATCCAGGCGCGCTCGTATCTCGTCGTCGGACACCACCTCCTGGCGGCCGTGGGGACCGTTCTCGGCGATGCCGTGACCCCCGAGGTGAAGTCCGCGTGGGACGAGGTCTACTGGCTGTTCGCGACGTCGCTGATCGCCGAGGAGGCGAAGCTCTACGCCGAGGGCGGCACCGACCCCGAGCAGCCGTGGCGCCCGTACCGGGTGGTCGAGCGGTTCGAGGAGTCCGACGACGTCTTCTCGCTCCTGCTCGCGCCTGTCGCGGGCGAGGTTCCGTCGCACCACACCGGGCAGTACGTCGCGATCGCGGTCGACCTGCCGGACGGCTCGCGCCAGCCGCGCCAGTACACGATCTCGTCGGGACCCCGCGGCGACTCGCTCCGCGTGACGATCAAGCGCGTGCGCGGCGTCGGCGACACCCCCGACGGCCAGGTGTCGACGTGGCTCTTCGAGAACGCGAAGCCCGGCACGGTGCTCGATGTGTCGCAGCCGGCGGGCGATGTGGTGCTCGACGAGTCCGAGCAGCCCCTGGTGCTCGTGTCGGCCGGCATCGGCATCACGCCGGTCGCCGCGATCCTCGAAGACCTCTCCCGTCGCCAGCCCCAGCGCACCGTGCGCCTCTTCCACGCCGACCGTGCGCACGACACGCACGCGCTGTACTCGTCGCTGCGCCGCCACGTGCTCGCGATGGACGACGCGAAGGCGCAGAACTGGTACGAGACGGATGCTGCGACCGCCCCCACGCTCCACCCGGCGCGGGAGGGGTTCATGGACCTCGCCGACGTCGAGCTGCCCGACGGTGCGACGGTGTTCATGTGCGGCCCGCTGCCGTTCATGCGCATCTCCCGCGCGACGCTGATCGCCCGCGGCATCCCGAGCGAGCGCATCCACTACGAGGTCTTCGGCCCGGATCTCTGGGCGCAGAACCCCGAGGGCGCCGCCGCCTGACGGGCACGAGCGCCTACCGTCCGTTCGGCCTCGGTGGGACCATGAACCATGGCGACCGAGGCCGACGGGGGCGGTGCGGACAGCGACGCGGTGCTCGCGCGCCGGCTGCAGATCCTCGCGACCGAGCACTGGGGTCTGCTCGCGGCGCGCAGCACCGCGCAGAGCGAGGTGCTCACGCGCATCACGATCTACCTCACGCTCGTCTCCGCAGGGCTCGTCACGATCGGCCTCCTCGGGCAGGCGACGCGGTTCGGGTCTTGGTTCACGGTGGCGGCGCTCGGCATCCTCGGCTTCCTCACCGTCGTCGGCCTGCTCACCCTCATGCGCGTCCTCAGCGTCTCGGAGGAGGACATGATGTTCGTCGTCGCGATGAACCGCATCCGCGGCGCGTACGCCGAAGTCGATCCCACCGCGGCGGCGGCGTTCCTCGCGTCGACGCACGACGACGAGCTCGGCATGCGGGTGACGTACTCGTTCCTGCGCCACCGCGGCGCGTTCGAGCAGGTGCTCGCGTCATCCGCGATCCTGACCATCCTCGTGACGGCATCGGTCGCCGGCATGTTCGCCGGTGGGCTGTGCGCCGCGGCCGGGGTGCCGATCCCGGGAGCGGTGACGGTGGGCATCCTCGTGGGTCTCGCGATCGCCGCCGGCGCCGTCTGGTACGCGGGCTACCGCTTCATCTCGGTGTGGAAGTCGTACACGCCGCTCCGGCCGAGCGAAGGACCGCCGCCGCACTGGCGACGCCGCTGACCTCGCCCGCCAGGCGGCGCCGGCTCCGCGCCGCCGATGTATCAGCTGGCCGCTCGCCTGCTCTGTCGTGTCGTTGAACCCGACACCGAGGAGCTGTCATGCGCATCACCTATCGCATCCTGTCATTCGCCATCTGCGCGCTCGTCGCGCTGCAGGCCGCTTCGCACGCCTGGGCGTCGGCCGGTCTGGGCCTGTACATCGCCGAGGGCGGCGTCGTCGACGCGTCGGCGCAGGCGGGCCCGCCCCCGTTCCCCGAAGTGATGGGTTTCATGATCCACGGCATGAACGGCATGTTCGTGATCCCCGCCCTCGCGCTGATCCTGCTGATCGTGTCGTTCTTCGCGAAGATCCGCCGTGGGGTCGCGTTCGCGGCCGGAGTGTTCGGCCTGGTCATCCTGCAGGTGACGCTCGGCCTCTTCGGTCACGGCATCCCGCTGCTCGGATTCCTCCACGGGGTCAACGCGCTGCTGCTGTTCACGACCGCGCTCCTGGCCGGGCTGAACGCGTCGAAGCGCCGTGTCTCGGCAGCGGCCGACGCGATCGCCGCGCCAGCCACCGCCCGTGCTGCCGCCTAGAACGGCCTCGGCGAAGAGCCGGTGGGCGTGGTTCGCCCGCCGGCTCGGCGTCGTGCTCGGCCTCGTCGCGGTCGCGTTCGTCGGCTGGATCTGGTGGGCGAGCGTGCTGCCCGGCTCGTACTCGGCGTTCGACATGGGCGTCCCGGACTACGGCGGCGGCGCCGGCGCGGACACTCACGCCGCCGCGCACGGCCACCTCGGCGCCGGCGGCACAGCGGATGCGGCGAGCGCGCCCGTGGCCGAACAGACCAGCGTCACCGACCTGACAGCCGACCCCGACCGTCCTGCGGATGTGCGCGTCGTACTCATCGCGCGGGCCGAGCGCGTCACCCTCCTGGGCGGGGAGCCGTTTGACGGCTTCACGCTCAACGGCAGCACGCCGGGTCCGACCATCCGGGCGGCGCAGGGTCAGCTCGTCGAGGTGGTGCTGCGCAACGAGGACGTGCCCGCCGGCGTCACGGCCCACTGGCACGGGGTCGACGTCCCCAACGCGATGGACGGCGTCGCCGGCGTCACGCAGGACGCCGTCATGCCCGGGCAGACCTTCACCTACCGCTTCGTCGCCGAGCAGGTCGGCACGTTCTGGTACCACGCGCACCAGGCCTCGCACCCGCAGGTCGTCGGCGGCCTCTTCGGTGCGCTGATCCTCACTCCCGCGCCGGAATCGGATACCGCAACCGCCGTGGCCGCGACCCCTCCGCCCGTCGACGTCGTCGCTGCGATCCACACCTACCCGGGCGGCCAGCGCACGATGAACGGCGCCCTCGGCGACTCGCACCAGGACGCCGCCCCCGGCGACATCGTCCGTGTGCGACTCATCAACACCGACTCGACGCCGACGAGCGCCTGGGTGACGGGTTCGTCCTTCCGGGTACTCGCGGTCGACGGACACGACCTCGTCGGCCCGACCGCCGTCGCCGATCAGAGCGTGCAGATCACCGCGGGCGGTCGCGCCGATGTCGAGATACGCGTCCCCGAGAGCGGTACCGTCCGCGTCCAGGTGCCCGGTGTCTCACTCGTCATCGGTTCGGAGGGTGCTCACGCCGACCAGGCGTCGGCGCCGAGGGGCCAGCTCGATCTTCTCTCGTACGGTGAGCCAGCGCCGATCGGATTGGACCCGGCGGCCGCCGACCGCCGCTTCACGTACGACATCGGCCGCCTCCCCGGCTTCCTCGACGGACGACCGGGCTACTGGTGGACGATCAACAGGGGCCTCGGGGCCGGCGTGCCGATGTACATGGTCGACGAGGGCGACGTCGTCGTGATGACCATCTCCAACAGCAGCGGTGAGGGGCATCCGATGCACCTCCACGGTCATCACCTGCTCGTCCTCTCGCGCGACGACGTGCCGTCCTCCGGCAGCCCGTGGTGGGTGGATTCCCTCGATGTCGCGCACGGCGAGTCGTACGAGGTCGCGTTCATCGCCGACAACCCGGGCGTCTGGATGGACCACTGTCACAATCTCCCGCACGCGGCGGAGGGCCTGATGACCCACGTCGCCTACAACGGGGTCACGACGCCCTTCCGCCTGGGCCGAGACACCGGCAACGACCCGGAGTGAACGCCGGGTCGGGCCGTTCGCGTGAGAGTGTGGGGCACATGACCCTGCGCGACGGCTCGGCTCTCGTGATCCGGCAGGAGGAACGGGCGGATGCCGCCACCGACCTCGAGCGGTCGGTCGAACTGCTGCGGGCCGTCGCCGACGGCGCGATCGCTCAGCATCGGGTCGTGCGGGTGTACGCGCCGGTGCCGACGGTCGCGATGAGCCGCCGCGAGAGCCGGCTGCCCGGATTCGAGGTCGCCCGGGCCGCCGCGGTCGAGCGCGGCTTCGCTCCGGCCATCCGCCCCACCGGCGGGCGCGCCGTCGCCTACGACGAGAGCTGCATCGTGTTCGACGTCGTCGCGCGCGAGGCCGAGGGTTCGATCGACCAGGCGCGGTTCTTCCGCGAGGTGGGTGACGCGCTCGCCGCCTCGCTGCGCGGGCTCGGCGTCGACGCCCGGGTCGGCGACGTGCCGGGGGAGTACTGCCCCGGCGAGTTCAGCCTCAATGCGCGCGGGGCGGTCAAGCTCATCGGCACCTCCCAGCGTGCCGTGCGGGGCGCACGACTCCTCAGCGGGATGCTGCCGCTCGGCGCGGTCGATCGGTTCACCGACGTGCTGCTTGCCGTCAACGCCGCTCTCGAGCTCGACTGGGACCCGGCCACGTTCGGCACCCTGGCGACGGAGGTGCCGCGCATGCCGAGGAGGATGGTCGAGGATGCCCTGATCACCGCGCTCGCCGCAGGTCCCTGATCGCCCGCACAGAATCGGAGGTTCTGGCCGACGCGCCGGGAGATGGATGCTGCGGCCCGGCGTGTCGCGCATACTCTCCGATTTTGTGCACGCGGCGGCGCATGCCTCAGCCGGTGATCGAGCCCAGCGGCTGCGGGATGCCGCCGCCGGCGGGACGGAGCGTGCGGGCGTAGTCCTCCTTGAGCACCGCCAGGTGGAACCACGCCTCGACGCCCGAGACGCCGGGGATCGCGCGGATCCTCTCGAGGCTCGCGTACAGCGCGCCCGCCGACGGCTCCACGAGCGTCGTCACCACGTCGAAGCGGCCGAGGGTGCGTGCGGCGAAGTCCACGCCCCGCCACGTGCGCAGCGCCTCCGTCACGCGATCGTCGGCGTCCGCCAGGTTGAGGCCGACGCCCATCGACAGCTGGCGGTGCACGAGCCCGCGCGCCTCGACGGCGCTGATCTTGATGACGCCGCCGTCGACGAGCCGCTGCACCCGGGTCGTGACGGCCGACGGGGAGAGCCGCACGGCCTCGCCGAGCGCGCGGTAGCTCTTGCGTCCGTCGCGCTGCAGCTGCTCGATGAGGGCGGTGTCGATCGCGTCGATGGTGACGTCACCGTGGTACTGCGACACGAAGAACCCCTTGACCACGTCGGTGTAGATGAGGGTGTTGATGTCGCCGACGCCGGGGAGCGCCCGGATCTGCGCGAGCAGGTCGTGCAGCGCCGGCATCGACCCGAGTCGTACCTCGGTGACGAGGTCGTACGCGCCGCCCACGGCCGAGACCAGCACGGTCTCGCTCAGACCCCGCAGGTGCTGCGCCACCGGCTCGACCCCGCCCTGCGTGCGGATCGACACGTGGGCGAGCACGTGCTGCCCGAGGAACACCGGGTCGACCGCCGCGACGACGCGCACCGTGCCGTCGGCGAGCATCGCGTTCAGCCGCGTCGAGACGGCGGAGCGCGACTGACCGAGGCGGCCTGCCAGCGTGTGGATGCTGGCCCGGCCGTCGACCTGCAGCTCGCGGATGAGCTCGGCGTCGAAATCCATCGCGATCCTCGAATTCGTCGATTTCCCCGGGAACGCACGGTCGCACGTACAGAAGACGAGTCTAGAACCACTCGCACAGGACGCGACTCGTGATTCTGCGCAGCGCGTCGAACAGAACCCCAGTCGAACGAGCCCAGCGCTGGAGTTATGCCCTTGCCAGCGGCATCCGTTCGTCCCTAACGTTCATCGCATCCCCGGTACATCCGCAAAGGAGCGGTCATGACTTCCACCACCAGCAGGGCGCGGCGCGCCGGCATCGCCGCGTTCGTGGGAACCACCATCGAGTGGTACGACTTCTACGTCTACGCGACCGCCGCCGCGCTCGTGTTCGGGCCGCTCTTCTTCCCGAGCGGCGACCCGCTCGCCGAGACCGCCGCGGCGTTCGCGACGTTCGCCGTTGCGTTCCTCGTGCGTCCGCTCGGCGGCATCATCTTCGGCCACATCGGCGACAAGCTCGGGCGTCGCGTCTCCCTCGTGATCACGCTCCTGCTGATGGGCGTCTCGACGGTGCTCGTGGGTTGCCTCCCCACCTACGAGGCGATCGGCATCGTGGCCCCGATCCTCCTCATCCTGCTGCGCGCCCTGCAGGGCCTCGCGGTCGGCGGCGAGTGGGGCGGCGCCGTGCTCATGAGCGTCGAGCACGCGCCGGCCGGCAAGAAGACCTTCTATGGAGGCTTCACGCAGCTGGGCAACCCGGCCGGTGCGCTGCTGGCCTCGGGCATCTTCGCGATCATGTCGCGCTTCGGCGACGACTTCATCATGAACGGCGGCTGGCGAATCCCGTTCCTGCTCTCGATCGTGCTGGTCGCCGTCGGCTTCTGGGTGCGGTACCGCGTCGAGGAGTCCCCGGTCTTCGAGCAGAAGATCGAAGGCCGCAAGCAGACCATGCCGCTCGCGTTCGCGCTCCGCGTCAACTGGAAGCCGATCCTCCTCGGCATCGGCCTGCTGCCGATCTCGACCGGCGGCTACTACCTGGCCACCACCTTCGCGACCTCGTACGCGACCGGCGAGCCGATCAGCATGAGCCCGCAGCTCATCCTCGACGCCATGACGATCGCCTCGTTCATCGAGTTCGTCGTGACGCTGCCTGTCGCCTGGCTCGGCGACAAGTGGGGCCGCAAGAACATCATGTACATCGGCCTGGTGACCTCGGTGCTCACGTTCGTGCCGTTCATGCTGGTGCTCCCCGGCAAGGTCGAGCCCGTCATCTTCCTGCTCGCGTCGCTCGTGCGCATCGCGATGAGCGCCACCTACGCGCCCATCGCCGCGATCCTCGCGCAGATGTTCCGCCCGCAGGCGCGCTACACGTCGATCGCCCTGTCGTACGGCGTCGGAGCGGCGATCTGGGCCGGCTTCTCGCCCTGGTTCGCGACCATGCTCATCGCGTGGACGGGCAGCGTCTGGTCGGTCATCTTCATGTTCATCGGCATGGCCCTCCTCGCCGGCCTCTGCACCTGGCTCGCACCGCAGCACTCCGACGAGGCGCCCGTGACGGACTCGTTCACGCCGCGCACCGACACGACAGCCGCTCGCACGATCTGAGGAGATCCGCCGCCATGAGAAAGCTCGCCCCCTTCGACCGCCCCGCGCAGCAGACCGCGCGCCTGGTGATCGCCGGCGCCATCCACACCGTCGACGCGCAGGGCAGCACCGCCACTGCGATGCTGACCGACCGCGGCCGCATCGTCGCGATCGGCACGACAGCGGAGTGCCGGGATGCTGCGGCCGCCCTCCGCCTGGACCCCGAGGTCGTCGACCTCGGCGACGCGGTCGTCGTGCCGGGCTTCGTCGATGCGCACGCCCACCCGCTCATGTACGGCCAGCTCATGACCTGGGTGGACTGCGGTCCCGAGAAGGCCGCGAGCATCCCCGAGATCGTCGCGCTCCTGAAGGCCGCGGCGGCCGAGCTGCCCGAAGGCCGCCCGGTGCGGGGCTATGGCTACGAGCACCGCAATCTCGCCGAGCAGCGGCATCCGTCCCGATTCGAACTCGACGAGGTCGCGACCGACCGCGAGGTGTACCTCATGAACGCGTCGGGGCACGGCGGCGTCGTGAACTCGTACACGTTCGAGCGGGGCGGCGTCGACCGTGACACCCCGAACCCCGCGGGCGGCGAGATCTTCCGTGACGCGGACGGCGAGCTGACCGGCGAGATCTCGGATGCCGCGTGCAACATGCTCACCGGCGTGCACGGCGTGAAGATCGGCCACCACGGTCCGAACTTCCACCTCGCCGACGAGCCGGAGGAGCACCTTCGGCAGCTGGATGTCGCGACGCAGCGCTTCCTCGCCGGCGGAGTGACGACGATCGGCGACGCGCAGGTGTCGCGCCGCGAGTTCGACATGTACCTCCGGCTCGCCGAGGCCGGTCGGCTGGAGCTCAGGGTCTCGATGTACCTGCTGTCGCACCTGCTCGACGAGGCGCTCGAGATGGGCCTCGTCGGCCAGTTCGGCAACGCGCACCTGAGCTTCGCCGGGATCAAGCTCTATGCCGACGGCACGCTCGGCGGCTGGACGGCGTACTTCCCCGACGGCTACGTCGGCGACCCATGCCGAACGGGCCAGCTGTACCACGAGCCCGCCGAGTACACCGCGCTCATCCGCAAGGCACACGCGGCGGGGCTCCAGACCGCGACGCACGCGCAGTCGCCGACGGCGATCGAGATGGTGGTGTCGGCGATCGAGGCGGCGCTCGCCGAGCACCCCGACGACGACGCCCGCCACCGCATCGAGCACTGCGGCCTGCCGACGCCCGAGCAGATCCAGCGCATGGCGGCCGCCGGCATCCGTCCCGTCAATCAGACCCAGCACTACTTCAACTGGGGCGAGGGCGTCGAGCAGGCCATCGGCACGCCGGGGGAGCGGTTCAACCCGCTCGGCGAGTTCGAAGCGGCGGGAGTGCCGTTCACGATCTCATCCGACGCACCGGTGGCCGAGCCGATCCCGCTCGAGGCGATCCAGACCGCCGTCACCCGGGTGACGCGCCGTGGGCACAAGCTCGGTCCCGACACCCTGCGGGTCTCGGCGGATGCCGCCCTGCGCGCCCACACGTACGAGGGTGCCGTGTCGCTCGGTCGTGAGGACGACCTGGGCTCGCTCGAGGCCGGCAAGTACGCCGACTTCGCGGTGCTCGGGGCCGACCCGCTGGCGGTCGACGCGAGCGAGATCTCCGAGATCCCGGTGCTCGAGACGTGGGTCGCGGGCGAGCGCCGGTACGCGATGGCGCGCGTCGAGGCGCTGACGTGAACGCCGACCCCGCCGAGCAGTACGCCGACACCACGGGGCGCGCCGTGCTCGAGACCGTGCGCAACTACGGGGTGACCGCCGTGTTCGGCATTCCCGGCACCCACAACCTCGAGCTCTACCGGCCGCTCGCCGACCTCGGCATGCGTGCGGTGACCAACCGCCACGAGCAGGGCTCGGGCTACGGCGCCGACGGCTGGGCGCAGCAGACCGGGCTGCCCGGCGTCGTCATCACGACCTCGGGGCCGGGCCTGCAGAATGCGATGAGCGCGATCGGCACGGCATTCTGCGAGTCGCGGCCGCTCCTGGTGATCTCGCCCGGCGTCGCGCTCGGGGCCGAGTTCCGCGACGTCGGCACGCTCCACGAGACGAAGGACGCGACCGCGATGGTCGGCGCGATCGCCGAGTGGTCGCGCCGCGTGACGAGCGCGACGGATGCCGTCGACGCGGTGCACGACGCGTTCGCGCTGTTCCGCACCGGCCGTCCGCGTCCGGTGCACATCGAGATCCCGCTCGATGTGCTGGAGGCTCGCGCCGACGTGCCGGCAGCGGCTCGTGAAGCCCGCCCGGCTCCCGCGCCGGTCCGCGGTGACGCGGGCGCCGTACGTGACGCCGTGAAGCTGCTGACGGATGCTGCGCGCCCGGTGATCGTCGCGGGCGGCGGCGCCACGCGCGCCGGCCGTGCGATCACGGCGCTCGCCGAGCGACTCGGCGCCCCGGTCGTCACGACCCTCAACGGCAAGGCCACCGTCGACGAGCACCACCCGCTGTCGCTGGGCTCGAACCTGCGGCTCGAGGCCGCCCGCCGGGTCGCCGAGGACGCCGACGTCCTGCTCGTGCTCGGCTCGAAGCTCGGCGAGGCCGAGCTGTGGGCGCCGCGCCTCGAGGCGCGCGGCGCGGTGATCCGCGTCGACATCTCGGCCGCGCAGCTGCACAAGAACCTCGACGCGTCCGTCGGCATCGTGGGGGACTGCACCGCCGTGGTCGAGAACCTGCTCGCCGCTCTTCCCGACAGCCCTCGCGCTCCCCGTGACCTCACCACCGCACGGGAGTCGATCGCCGCCGAGACCGCTGCGATCCTCCCAGAGACGGTGGCGCTCGCCGAGACCATCGCCGCGGCGCTGCCGCACGACGCGATCGTCGCGGGCGACTCGTCGCAGATCGTCTACATGGCCCTCGCCAACGTGCTGCGGCAGTCGTGCCCGCACTCGCTGCTGTACACCCCGACGTACGCGACGCTCGGTTACGGCCTTCCCGCGGCGATCGGCGCGCGGGTCGCCCAGCCCGCCGAGGGCGGTCGGCCCGTCGTCGCCGTGGTCGGCGACGGTGCGCTCATGTTCTGCGTCAACGAGCTGGTGACCGCGGTCGAGCAGCGCCTCGACCTCACCGTCGTGTGCGTCGACAACGGCGGGTACGCCGAGATCAAGCAGAACGAGGTGGACCGCGGCATCCGTCCCGTCGGCGTCGATCTCGTGCAGCCCGACTGGGTCGCCCTCGCGAACGCGTTCGGGGCGACGGGCCGGCGGGCGTCGAACCTCGATCACATCGGGTCGGCGATCACCGAGGCGATCGCCGCCGGCGGCGTGCAGCTCGTCCACATTCCGCAGGACGGCGGGGCGCAGCATCCGTCGACCGCATCTTCCACCCCGAGAGGTGAGTCATGACCGACAACCACGAGCCCGTCGGACCCGTCGACGCGTCCGTCTACCCGCGCTACACGGGGATCGCCACCTTCGCGCGCCTGCCGCGCATCGAGGAGGTGCCGCGCGCCGACCTCGCGATCGTGGGCATCCCGTTCGACACCGGGGTGAGCTATCGCCCGGGTGCGCGGTTCGGTCCGTCCCACGTGCGCGAGTCGTCGCGGCTGCTGCGTCCGTACAACCCCGCACAGGACGTGTCGCCGTTCGCCGCGGCGCAGGTGGTCGATGCCGGCGACATCCCGGCGAACCCGTTCGACATCGGCGAGGCCGTCGCCGACATCGAGACCGCGGCGACGGCGCTCGGCGAGCGCGTGGATCGCATCGTCACCGTCGGCGGCGACCACACGATCGCGCTCCCGCTGCTGCGTGCGGTGAACAAGAAGCACGGGCCGGTCGCGGTGCTGCACTTCGACGCGCACCTCGACACGTGGGACACCTACTTCGGCGCTCCCATCACGCACGGCACGCCCTTCCGCCGCGCGAGCGAGGAGGGTCTCATCGACCTCACGGCGAGCTGCCACGTCGGCACCCGCGGTCCGCTGTATTCGAAGCAGGATCTCGACGACGATGAGCGACTCGGCTTCTCGATCGTGTCGAGCGTCGACATCGAGGAGCGGGGGATCGAGGCCGCGATCGAGCGCGTGCGCCGCCGCGTGGGCGACAAGCCGCTGTACATCTCGATCGACATCGACGTGCTCGACCCCGCCCACGCCCCCGGCACCGGAACCCCCGAGGCGGGCGGCATGACGAGCAGGGAGCTGCTCCGGATGCTGCGTGCCTTGAGCGACCTGAACGTCGTGGGTGCGGACGTGGTCGAGGTGTCGCCCGCGTACGACCACGCCCAGCTCACCGGCATCGCCGCGAGCCACGTCCTGTATGAGCTCGTGACGCTCATGGCGGCGCAGATCGAGGCCGGCCAGAGTTGACGCCTAGCGCGCACCTTGCCCGGTGACAAGCCCCTCCACAGGGCGTTCTGCCCGCCGCAGGCTGGGAGGACCCCCAGAAGGAGGACGGTCATGAACGGCCACGAAAACCCCAACCCGGAGCAGAACATGAGCGCCGAGGAGCCTATCGCGGGCACGCGCCGCGAGCAGCGTGAGCGCGAGGCGGCGAACCCCGATGCCGGAACCCAGGCCGACGCCCGGCAGAACGTCGCTGCAGACGACATGTCGCGGCAGAACGCCGATCGCGAGGCGGCCGCCCGCCAGGACGCGACTGAGTACGCAGATGCCGGGCGCGACGCCGATGGCTCCCCGCAGGAGCCCGTCGAGCACAGCGCGACGACCGACCACGACGTGATCCGCCAGTGGGCGGAGGACCGCCACGCGACCCCGGCCACCGTCGAAGGCACCGCACAGGAGGGCAGCGTCGGCGAGCTCCGCCTGGACTTCGACTTCGGCAACGACCTCGAAGACCTCAAGGAGGTCTCGTGGGACGACTGGTTCCGCGCGTTCGACGAGCGTGGACTGGAGTTCGTGTTCCAGGAGAGCACGCGTCCCGACGGCTCGGCCTCGAACGACTTCGCCCTCGAGCCGGCCGGTCAGGCGCGCACCTGACGCCTCGGTGCCGGGCTGCGCCCGCGGGTGCGTGAGACTGAACGCATGGGTTTCACGCGCGCCGAACTGCAGACGTACCGCGGGCGCAGCATCCCGGATCTCATGCCCACGCACCCGAAGCTGGTGTTCGTGGGCATCAACCCCGGTCTGTGGACGGCCGCCACCGGAGTGCCGTTCGCGTACCCGGGCAATCGCTTCTACCCGGCCCTCGTCGCGGCGGGCATCATCGAGCGGATGCCGCGCATCGATGACGACGGCATGGCCGAGGCCGACCGCCGCATGCTGCTCGACGCGGGCATCGGCATCTCGAGCATCGTGCGTCGCGCCACCGCGCGGGCGGACGAGCTCTCGCGGACGGAGCTGAGCGAGGGCGCTGAGCGGCTGGCCCGCGATGCCGCGGGGTGGAAGCCCGAGGTGGTCGCGATCCTCGGGCTCACCGCCTACCGGCAGGGCTTCGCGCGGCCGCGGGCCATCGCCGGCCGGCAGCCGGACGATCTCGGCGGCGCCGCGCTGTGGGTGGTGCCCAATCCGAGCGGCCTGAACGCCCACATGACGGTGGCGACGCTCGCCGAGGCGTACGCGGAGCCCGCCCGAGCCGCCGGCGTGATCTCGTGACCCGCACTCGCCGGCTCGTGGCCGCGCTGCTGCTCGCCGCCACGATCGCCGCCGGGCTGCTGGTGCACGGCGTTCTGCCCGATACGGCCGCGACCGACATCGCCGGCGACGCGCTCTATGCGGTGGCCGCGTACCTGGCGGTGGTGCTCATCGCCCCGCTCCTTCCCGCGCTGGCCACCGGCGCGATCGCCGCCGCGTGGTGCGTCGCGGTCGAGCTGTTCCAGCTCACCGGTCTGCCGCTCGCCTGGGGTGCGACCTTCCCGCCCGTGATGCTCGTCCTCGGCACCGTCTTCGACGCCCGCGACCTCCTGGTCTACGTGGTGACGATCGTCCTCGCGACCGCGGTCGATGCGCTGCTCGGCAGATTCGGGAGCGGGGTCGCGGCTCCTCGTTCCTGACCCCTCTTCAACAGGTCAACCGGGCCTCCACAGGACCGATTGCCGCGCGGTTCTCCTGCAGAACCCCGGTTGACCTGTGGGAGAAGGGAGGAAACGGGCTCACGCACCCGCGGCGCGGGCGCGGGCGACGACGATCCCTCGCTGCGACGTGGGGAAACGCTCGAGCATCGCGCGGAGTTCGGGGGCGTCGACGTCGGCGCCGAAGGCCTCGGCGCCGGGCTCGAGCATGATGCCTGCCGCGAGGGGCCCCGCGAGCACCGGGTCGAAGCCGAGGTCGTCGACGAGTCGCATCACGGCCTCGACATCCGGCGTGGAGTCGCCGGCCACCGCGATCGCCTTCCGCCCCGAGGATCCGACCGGCCGCGCCTCCTCGTCGAGATCGCGGTAGCCCATGTGGTTGAACGCCTTCACGACCCGGGCCTCGGGTAGGAACCGCTGCACCGTCTCGCTCGTCGTGGTGCGGAGGTCGCCGAAGTCGGCCCGCAGCCCGTCGACCTCCCACCAGTAGTTCATCGCGTCGATCACGAGCTTCCCCCGCAGAGCGTCGACGGGCAGCGTGTGGTGCTGGGGGAGCGGCAGCGCGAGCACGATCGCATCGGCGTCGCGTGCGGCGACGGATGCCTCGACAGCGACCGCGCCGGGAGCCGCCGCCTCGATCGTTCCTGCGATCCGTGCCGGGTCGCCCGACCCGGCGACGAGCACGCGGTATCCGGCCGCGATCGCGAGGCGCGCGAGCACCTGTCCCACGCGCCCTGCGCCGATGATGCCGAGCGTCCGGATCCGGGGCGGCGCCGCAGCATCCGTGATCCCCGTCCGCGTCAGCTCACCCACGCGAATCAGGCTAGCCCGCCGTATCAGCTGCGCGTCGGTTCCGCTCCTCACGGGTGGAGATCCGCCCGCCGGGCGGTCCCGGGGAACGGAGGCAGCTATGGCCGAGTCATGGACGATACGTCTGGAGCGGCTGTTCGTCGACAATGCGGACGAGGACGACTTCTGGTCGGACGGAGACGAGCCGTACATCGTGATGGTCGGCTTCCGGTCGACATTCCTCACGCCGGGGTCGACGAGCGTGTTCTGGAGCGGCGTGCTCAACGACGACTGGGCGAACGGGATCGACTCGGGGGAGTCGAAGGCCGTTCCCGCGAACCAGGGCGCCGTGCGCTTCGACGACGTCACCCGTCCGACGACGGAGCAGGTGAAGTCGGGGCAGTTCCCCGAGCTGCTCGGCGCGCTCGTGCTCGTGTTCGAGTCCGACGCGACGCCGTTCTCGGCGGTGCGCGGGCTCATCAACGACCTCATCGCGGCGGTCCGCACGCAGCTGAAGAGCCTCGTCGAGGGCGGCAAGCTGTCGCTCACCGACCCGAAGCCCGACATCGACGCGGCTGTCGCGAAGATCCGCGCTGCGATCGAGCCCGACACGCTCGGCAAGATCGGGCTCTTCCTGCGGTCGTGGGGCGACCCCGACGACCTCATCGGGATGACGCCGCTCATCTTCGCGGCCGTCGACACGTCGATGGGGCTGCCGATCCCGGTGGTCGCGCCGGCGCCGGTCAACCTCACGTACACGCCGGGCGGCGTCAAGTACCGGCTGACGGGGAACCTCTCGCAGGCGCCGACAGGCGTCGGCTGGGAGTCCCTCGGCGGCGGGCTGAACACCGGCCCGGCGGCGGCGTCGTGGGGCCCCGGTCGGCTCGACGTGTTCGCGGCGGGCACCGACAACGCGGTCTGGCACAAGTGGTTCGACGGCGGCTGGCACAACTGGGAGTCGCTGGGCGGCATCATCACCGCCGACCCGGCGGTGTCGTCGTGGGGAACCCGTCGGCTCGATGTCTTCGCCCGCGGCACCGACAACGCTCTGTGGCACAAGTGGTTCGACGGCAGCTGGCACGACTGGGAGTCGTTGGGCGGCGGCCTGAGCTCGGGCCCGGCGGCCGCCTCGTGGGGTCCGGGACGCATCGACGTGTTCGTGCGCGGCACCGACAACGCCCTGTGGCACAAGTGGTTCGACGGTGGCTGGAGCGGGTGGGAGTCGCTCGGCGGAGGCCTCACCTCCGACCCCGCGGTCGCGTCCTGGGGTCCGGGACGCCTCGACGTGTTCGTGCGCGGCACCGACAACGCCCTGTGGCACAAGTGGTTCGACGGTGGCTGGAGCGGGTGGGAGTCGCTCGGCGGCGTGCTGACGTCGTCTCCGGGTGTCGCCGCGTGGGGACCCGGGCGCCTCGACGTCGTCGTGCGAGGCACCGACAACGCCTGCTGGCACAAGTGGTTCGACGGTGGCTGGAGCGGGTGGGAGACCCTCGGCGGCGGCTTCACGTCGTCGCTCGACATCTCCTCGTGGGGTCCGCGCCGGCTCGACATCGTGGGCCGCGGCAACGACGGCGCCCTGTGGCACAGCTGGTTCGACAACGGCTGGTCCTGACGGATCACGGATGCCTCGTCCCGGCGCAAGCGCCGGGACCATCCGTGTGTCGGCGTCAGGTTGCGGCATCCGTCATCGCGACCGACGATGGGGGAATGGGGGATGCCGAGACCGACGGCCCGGCGGCCGTCGAGCCTGATGCCGCCGCGCCGACGAAGCGCCGACGGAGCGTCTGGGCCATCGTCGCGGTCGCTGTCGTGATCCTCGCCGGTGCCCTGACCGCGGCCTGGCTTCTCCGCGCACCGGCCACGGAAGCAGCGCCCGCACCGACACCGACGGTCACCTCGACACCCACGCCGACCCGTACGCCCACGCCGACCCCGACGCCCACCCCCACAGGGTTCGCCGCGAACACCGCGTCGTACGACGTGACGACCCTGCCGCAGATCAACGTCTTCGCCGTCATCCCGGCGCTCCCGGTCGACGACGCCGCGTTCACCGTCCCGCTGCCCGCGCACGCGGTGGCAAAGGGCATCGGCGCCCCCGTGTGGGCCGATCCCACCGCCGCACCGGTGGCCTACCTGCCGCACGAGTTCCCGTACGACGGCACCTCGGTCCCCGTGGTCGAGGAGCAGGAGAACTGGGTCAAGGTCCTGCTCACCGGTCGCCAGGCTGTCCCCTCGCAGGGCAACCCGGCGCAGACCACCGGATGGATGCGCAAGACCGATGTCGACCTCGCACCGACCGACACGAGCGTCGTCGTGAGCATCTCGGGCCGCACGATCGACATCGTCCGCGCCGGCGTGCCGGAGCGCATCGCGTCGGACTTCGCGTGGGGCACCGACCGCACGCCCACCCCGCTCGGTCGCGCGTTCATCATGACGACGCGCGTGGTGCCCGAGTACGCGTACACGCGTGGGCACCCGATCGTCTACCTGTCGGTGCAGTCGCCGACCCTCGACGGCTTCGGGGGCGCGGATGTCGCGGTCACCGCCTTCCACTACCACGACGACCGTTCGGGACCGATTTCGAACGGATGCCTCCGCGTCGACCCCGAGGCGATCACGAAGCTGTCCGAACTTCCGCTCGGAACCCCCGTCATCGTCAACCCGTGACGCACCCCATCCGGCGCCGCCTCACACGAGGGGCCGGGATACGTCGATGATGCGTCGCAGGCACAGCTCCATCGCCGCCCCTGTCGCGATCTCGGCGCGCGTCCCGGGGCGAGGCGTGCCGAGCGTCCGCTGGTAGTCGACCAGGGCATCGCTCGCCTCCCGGAGCCGCGCGGGCGCGTCCGGGTCGCCGAGCGGCGTCGCGACGAGGTCGCCGGTCTTCCGGATCGCGCGAGCGAGATCGTCACGCACCGCGGCGGCGAGTGACGCGTCGTCGGCCGCGTGGAGTTCGAGCAGCAGGTCGATGAGCTCGCGGGTGAGGAACGCCGTGCGATCGAGCGCCGCCATGCGCTGCGCGTTCTCCTCCCGCTCTTGACGGTGGCGCCGGCGGCGGGGTTGCCTCGGGCGCTCTCCTCCGCTTCATCGACCTCGGCGGTGACGGTCGCCCGTGTCTCCGCGAGCGTGCGCAGCGCGGCCTCGAACCTGTCGGCGCGGATGCCGTCCTCGGCGACGGCATCCGCCGCATCATCGAGCAGACCCGTGACCGTGTCGCGGAGCGCCGAGAGACGCTCGCTCGCCCGTCGGAGGTACAGCGGCGGCACGACCACGAGGTTCACCGCGATGCCGATCACGACGCCGAACGCCACCGTGCCGAGGTACGAGATCGAGAACCCTTCCGGGTCGGCGCTGCCGGTCAGCAGCACGAAGAGCCCGGCGAGTGGCGCCCAGTCACCGCCCACGCCGAGCAGGCGAAGGCCGCCGAGCAGAACTCCGACGCCGATCACGAGGCCGAGCACGAGGCCGCCGGGCGCTCCCAGCCGCATCGCGGCGATGCCGCAGAGCCCGAGCCCGATGCCCAGCGCGAGCCCGATCAGCACTTCGCCGCCGACGCGGGCGGACCGGGCGATCGTGGGGTGCATCGTCACGAGTGCGCCCAGCGGCGCATAGTACGAGTACTGGTCTTCGGCGAACGGGATGAGGGGTGCGAGGTACCACGCGAGCACCGCCGCGAGCGAGGTCTTCGCAGCGAGGAGCAGGCGCGGCTGCTGTGCGAGGCGTGCCGTATAGGAGACGGCGCGGCGCAGAGCCGGGGTGCGCTCGGCGGTCAAGGGTTCTCTCTTTCCATCTCGGCCACGGTAAGCCGCGCGGGGCGCTCCGCACCCGGGGATTGCATCCCGCCGCCTGGCGCAGTAGACCGCGTGGGATGCTGGAACCCGACCCCACCCCTCGACCCGGAGGTTCCTCATGCAGCAGCGCGCACTCGGCCGCACCGGACGCTCGGTCTCGGCGATCGGCCTCGGCACCTGGCAGCTCGGCGCCGACTGGGGTGCCGTCACGGAGGAGGACGCGACCGCGGTGCTCGCAGCATCCGTCGACGAAGGCGTCACCCTCTTCGACACCGCGGATGTCTACGGCGACGGGCGGAGCGAGTCGATCATCGGCCGATTCCTCGCCGCGCGGCCCGGCCACGGCATCACGGTCGCGACGAAGATGGGCCGGCGCCTCGCGCAGGAGCCCGAGAACTACAAGCCCGAGAACTTCCGCGCGTGGACCGATCGCTCGCGCGCCAACCTCGGCGTCGACACGCTCGACCTGGTGCAGCTGCACTGCCCGCCGACCCCGGTCATCGAGGACGACGCCACGTACGACGCCCTCGACGCGCTCGTCGCCGACGGTGCGATCGCGGCGTACGGCGTCTCCGTCGAGACCACCGCGCAGGCGCTCGCGGCGATCGCGCGTCCGAACGTGACGAACGTGCAGATCATCTTCAACCCGTTCCGCCTCAAGCCGCTCGACGAGGTGCTGCCCGCCGCCGAGGCCGCCGGCGTGGCGATCTTCGCGCGCGTGCCGCTGGCATCGGGCCTGCTGTCGGGCAAGTACACCGCGACCACGACCTTCGCCGCCGACGACCACCGCACCTACAACCGCCATGGCGAGGCATTCGACCGCGGAGAGACGTTCTCGGGGGTCGACTTCGAGACCGGTGTCGCGGCGGCCGGCGAACTCGCCGCAGCCCTGCCCGACGGGGTGTCGCTGCCCGCGGCGTCGCTCGCGTGGATCGCCGCGCAAACCGGCGTCACGAGCGTCATCCCCGGTGCCCGCAACGTGCGGCAGGCAGAGTCCAACGCCGCCGCCGCGGCTCTCCTCGAAGAGGGCGGCTTCGACCTGGCCGCGTTCGACCGGGCCGTGCACGACGTGTACGACCGCGAACTCCGCGCGGCGATCCATCCGCACTGGTGACCCGCCGCCTCTGAATCACGGATGCCTCGACCCCGCGCGCAGCGCGCAGGGCCGAGGCATCCGTTTCCGGGGGGTCTTACGGGGTGGGGTAGTCCACCACGTACTGCGGGGTTCCCGTGTTCGTGTTGTCGGCCTGGCCGCCGACGCCGTTCACGACGTGCTGGACCGTGCCGGCCGACAGGTTCACCGTCATGATGTGGTGCAGCTTCACGCCAGGCGTCTCAGGCACCTCGAACCCGTTGGCCGTGAGGATCGACGGGTTGTTCTGGTTGAACACGTACACGCCGGCGCCGTCGAGCTCGTGGTTCTTGACGTGGTCGGCCACCTTGTAGCCGGGGTATCCGAGCGTGCCGTTCGGCTGCGTCCAGTCGGCCTGCGTGGGCGGGTCGTAGGGCAGCTCGTTCTGGTACAGGATGACCCGGCCGTTCTCGCCGTTCCAGAGCGTGTTGTACGTCTGGAAGTGCTCGACGAACAGGCCCGTCGCGGTCACATCGTCACCGTTCACGATGACGCCGTTGGTGCCGGTGTTGGTGGCCCAGCGCTGGTTGTCGCCGTTCACGCCGTCGTTCGGGTCGAAGCCCTCGACGCCGTGGTCGCCCCGCCACACCCAGGTGTGGTCGATGAGCACGTCGTCGGCGTTGACCTCGAGCGCGGTCGTGGTCTTGCCGGCGTGCGGGCCGCCGACGCGGAAGTACACGTCGCTCAGCGTGATCGGGTTGCTCGCGTCGAGCTTCTTGTTCCCGTTCGGGTTTCCGACGCGCAGCAGCACCGGCGAGAGCGTCGTGCCCGCGTCGATGGTGACGCCCGCGACGACGATGCCGTCGGCGTCCTTCACCTCGAGAGGCACCGCGCCGTTCACTGCGGTGAGCGTCGCGTGACCGAGACCGAGCACGACGGTGTTCGCGCGCTTGACCTGAATCGACTGGGCGACGTCATAGATGCCCGGCGTGAGGATCAGGTGCTGGCCGCGCGCGAGCGCGTTGTTGATGTCCTTGACCGAGTCCGACGGGGTCGCGATGTAGAAATCGGTGATCGGGATGCTGCGCCCCGCCGTCTCACCCGCGCCCCAGCTGATCCCGCTCGTGTCGCGCTGTGCCGCGGGCACGCGCACGTTGTAGCGGCCCTCGTCGTCGACGTAGAGGTACGGCTTCTCGCGGCTGACCGGCGTCTGGTCGACCGTCGTGTACGGCGGGTTCGGGAAGCCGGCGTCGTCGGGGGCTCCGACGACGCCTGAGAACACCTGGTTCCAGACGCCATTCGACCAGCCGGCGACCTCGCTGTCGCGGATCAGCCACTGCTGCTGCGAGCCGTTGATCACGAACGGCAGACGCGAGTCAGCGATGAAGCCGCCGCTGGCGTACTGCGGTCCGGCGGTGCAGTAGTCCATGAGCGACAGGTTGCCGCCCGAGATGTCGAGGCGACGCATCGACACCGCCTGCGACACGGCCCAGAACTCGGCGCTGGCGCGGCAGCCGTCCTGCCCAGCCTTGTCGATGTCGATGGACAGGTTCGAGATCGTGCGCCAGAAGTTCACGAGCGCGAGGCAGTTGCCCGTGCCGCCGTCGGCGAGGCAGCGGTTGTAGACCTCGACCGCGCCGTGGACGGTGACGTCCTCGGGCGACGCGCCGAGTCCGGCGACCTCGGTGTAGTAGCCGACCTTCACCTGGAGCGGATCGGCGGCCGAGCCGTACTGGCCGGGCAGGAAGTAGACCGCCTTGCGCGCGGTGCTCATCTCGGCGTCGACCTGCTGCGCATGCAGGGCGTCGAGGTCGGCCTGAATCTTGTCGACGGGGGTGCCGGGGGAGTAGATCGTGACGTTCGGGCCGAAGTCCGGGTTGAACGGGTCGACCGCGCGCGGCGGCGCCGCGACGGCCGGCGTGGCCAGCAGGGCGCTCGCGACGAGTGCGGTGCCGGTCACCACGGTGCCGATGCGCACGACGCGGGCGCGTCGGCCCGATCGTGCGGTCCGCGCCGCGAGGAGTGGAACGGGGGCGGGCATGGGGAGTCCTCTCCGTTGAGGTAGAGCCGGCGGGGTGCCGGTTACTTACCGGACTGTAACCAACCGTGGGAGCGGTCTCAAGAGGCAGTTTCCGGCGAGCGCTTGCTGATTCGTTTCAGAAGTCCAGGCGCATCACGAGCCGCCGTTTCGTCGGATGCGTGACCTCTCGGAACCCCGCGGCGAGGAACGGCCCGACCGGCCCGACGCTGAGCTCGTCCCAGATGACCTTCTTGCCGTCGGTCAGCATCGGATACCCCTCGACCGCCGACGCGCCGCGTGCCCGCGCGTGCTCGGCGGCCGCCGCGATGAGCGGATACGTGATGCCCTCACCCCGGTGGCCCTTGCGCACGACGACGCACGCGATCGCCCAGACCGACTCGTCGTCGGGGTCTTCGTTCCGGCCCTGCCACGGCACGGGGGAGCCGCGGACCCGCCCGTAGACGCCTCGCCGGTCGACCGCGCACCACGCGACGGGCTCGTCGCCGTCGTAGGCGACGATGCCGATCGTCTCGGTCGCGCGCGGGTCGTCGCAGTGCGTCTCGGCCCGGAGGATCGCGCCGCGTTCCGCTTCCGGCATGTACCACCAGTCGTGGTCGCCGAGGCGTTGGCGCTGGCATTGGCACCGCCCCGCGGCGCCCGTGAGGATGGCCTGCAGGTCGTCCCACGAGGCCTCGTTGGCAGGAGCGAAACGCAGTCCGTCCATGTCGGCAGGGTAACGCGGCCGTCCGACGTCACGGGAGTATGGTGTGGCTCGTGCCCCTCGCCCCTCGCGTCGCCGTGGTCATTCCGTGCCGGAATGACGCGGATTATCTCGACGCGTGCCTGGCCGCACTGGCCGCGCAGACGCATCGGCCAGACGTCGTGATCGTGGTCGACAACGCCAGCACGGATGCCTCGGCCGCCGTCGCCCACGCGTACGACGCCGTCGTGGCATATGAGCCGTCCATCGGCATCTGGCCGGCCGTGTCCCGCGGCTACGACGCGGCGCTCGAACATGCCGACATCATCGCCCGGCTCGACGCGGACTCGCGGCCGCACCCGGATTGGATCGCGCGGCTCGTGCGCGCCTTCGTGGCGGATCCCACCTTGGGAGTGCTCACCGGTGGCGCCGAGTTCTACGGCGGTACGCCCGTGCAGAACTACCTCGGAGAGCGCTGGTACATCGGCGGCGGCCATTACTGGATCAAGAAGTGGCTCGGCATCCCACTCGTGTTCGGTTCGAATTTCGCGATGCGCACGCGGGTGTGGGAGCGGGTGCGCGACCAGGTCGATCGCGGCAATGCGCGTATCCACGACGACCTCGACCTCACGATCCGCCTGCGCTCGTCGGACGGTGTCCGCTACGACCCGCAGCTGCGCATGCCCGTGTCCGCGCGTCCGGTGCAGACCTTGTCGGGTCTGTCGCGGCGGGTGTTCCGGGTCGCGTCGACGTTCGCGGCGAGCTGGCCGGAGGGCGCCCGTTGGCGCCGGGCCGAGCCCTCTCGGGTCGCTTCGGCCTCGGGTGACTGGGTGCCCGACGGAGACGACTGGGCGCCCGAGTACGGGCGCTGACCCGGGCTTAGCCGCCGACCGCGGGCGCCGTGAGGTAGACGTAGGCCGCCAGCGCCAGGATGTTCACGCCGACCGTGGCCCAGAATGCCCGGCGGAACGAGCGCTTGCGCGTCTTGTGGCGAAACGCCTGCTGAGCGACGAGCGCTCCGGGCCAGCCGCCGATGAGCCCGAGGATGACCAGTGTCTGCTCCGAGATCCGGTTCGCCTGGCGCCGCGCGGCCGCCTTGTCGATGCCGTACGCGGCGAATGCGATGATGCTCGCGGCACCGTAGAGCGCTGGCACCCACCACGCGAGTTCGAACACGAAGTACACACCGGCGAGGGCGGCGACGAACACGAGCAGCGTGATCCAGCTGAGCGCCGCCGGGAGCGGCTTCGAGAGGTCGCGCCCCGGGCGCTCCGGCGTGGCGAGGGGAGCGCGAGGGCGCGGGTTCGACATGCGCACGATCCTATGGGGGAGGGTCGGCGTACGGTGTCACCATGCATGAGCTCACCGAAGAGGCGCTGGTCGCAGCATCCGTCGATGTCGCGTGGCGGGAATTCACGGTCGCGGGTCGCCTGTCGGAGTGGTTCTGGCCGCCGCGCTTCGAGACCACCGCGGTCGTCGAGCTGCGCGAGCTCGGCCGCTGGGAGGTGCGGTCGGTGCCCGTCGACATGGCGGTCGAGGGCACCGTGCTCACGTTCGAGGCGCCGCGCGCGCTGCGGCTCGGGTGGAAGTGGGCGGGGGAGGAGCACACCACCGACGTCGAGGTCGAGCTGCAGTCCGCGGCGGATGCTGCGACCCGCGTGATCGTGCGGCACTCCGGTTTCGCGACCGCCGAGGAGCGCGACAACCACATCGACGGGTGGTCGAGCTGCCTGCAGCGCCTGGTGGATCGCCACGGTGGGGCGCCGGGCGAGCAGCTGTGATCATCGAGTTCGACGGCGAGATCTTCCGCTGGGATGCGCGTGAGGATTCGGCTTGGTTCTTCACGTCGGTACCGCCCGAGCTGAGCGAGGAGATCCGAGAGATCCCGCGCCCGTACCGCGGCTTCGGCTCGGTGCGCGTGCGCGCGCAGATCGGCGGGAGTGACTGGACGACGTCGATCTTCCCCTCGTCGGACACGGGTTCGTACGTGCTGCCGCTGAAGAAGGCGGTGCGCGATGCCGAGGGGCTGGTCGACGGCGGACCGGTGACGGTGCGACTCGAGGTACTCGACGGCTGACCGCGCGGTGCTCGTTGTTCCCTCGCTCCGCTATGTTTGCGTTCAGGAATCATTCTGCTGGGGAGCATGATGACGGACGGGTCTCAGGGGGGACCGCCGCCCGGATGGTACGCGGACGATTCGCGTGCTGACCGCCTGCGGTGGTGGAACGGCGCTGCCTGGACGGGGGACGTCCGTCGGGTGACGGATGCTGCCGACACGGCGTCGATGGACGTCGTGGGCGGCGCTGGGCCGGCGTCGACAGCGCCGCTGAGTCGCGCGCAGTTGCGTGCGCGGCGGGTGGCCGATGCGGATGCGGTGGCTGGTTCTGGCGCTGCGGCAGGGGATCTCGGCGCTGCGGCTGCGACGCCCGAGGTGCCGGCTGCCGCGGAGGAGTCTCATGTGGCCGCGGTGTGGCCGGCTGCGTCGTCGCTGGCTGAGGAAGCGCCCGAGACGGTGGGTCCGGAAGCAGCGGTCGAGGAATCCGCTCCCGTTGTGGTCGAGCACGAGGAACCGCATGCCGCGGCCGTGTGGCCGGCTCCGTCGTCGCTGGCTGAGCCGGCGGCCGTGCGGGACGAGGCGTTGCCGGATTCACCGTCTGCCGTGCCGGAACCGGAGCCCGTTACGCGCGCGCCGACGCGCAGCGTCGACTCGACTCCTGCGGCGTCGCGCTCGGGTGGGCCGAACGGCGCCGGCGCGGCGAAGGCCGAGTCGTTCCCCGACCAGATCGCGCCCCGGCGTCCTGCGCCGGTGGGCGAGCGGATGCCGACCCCGATCGTGTACCAGCCGGTGTCGAGTTCGTACGTGGGGGAGATGCGCCCGCCGCTGCCCGAGGCTGCGCCGGCGAACGTTCCTGCGATCGCGTCGGTCGTGCTCCTCGTGGTGGCTGCGCTCGGTGGCCTGGCGGTCGTGTTCTGGCTGGGCGGCTGGAACGAGTCGGTCGCGGGTCTGGTCAGCCTGGTCAGCGTGGCCTTCGCGGCAGGCGGGTTCTTCCTCGCGATCGGCGGGTTGATCGTGGCGACGCAGCGCTCGAAGAGCAGGGTGCTGTCGGCGATCGCGATCGTGGTCTCGATCGGGCTGGTGGTGTGGCTCGCGATCGTCGCGACGCAGCAGGCGCTCGCGATCCTCAGCTGAGCCGGGCTGGTTGCTCGTGACTTTTCGGCGCGCGAGGGTTCCCCGCCGAGTGAAGGCGTCGCGGTCAACGTGGGATGTCAGAAGGGTGGCGGGTCTGTTGGCGCGGTAAATGATGTCGGCGAGGTCCAGAAGATCGCGCCGGTCGCCTCGTCGCGATAGAGCAGCCATTTGCTCTTGGTCTTGATCACATGGTGTGGTTCGCAGAGCGGAGCGAGGTTCGTGTCGGACGTTTTTCCGCCGTACTGCCAATCGAGGCGATGGTCGATATCGCAATCTCGGGCGGATCGCATGCAGCCAGGGCCGATACAGACCTGGTCGCGAATCCCGAGCCAGCGTCTCAGCGCCTTCGGCACGGGGTATGCGGTGCGGTCGACGTCGAGAACCGTTCCGGTGATGGGGTGGGTGAGGATGCGAATCCAACTGGAGGCCTCACCCGCGAGCCGCCGTGCGGTCTGGGTGTCGATCGGGCCGTAGCCGTCCAGTGTGGCGGGTTCGTCGTCGTGCCCGAGGAGAGTCATGACCGGCACCGTCACCGCCACAGATGCACGCGAACGCCAGGCGCCAGGCTCGGTGGTGTCCGACATGCCTCGGCTAACGAGATCGAGCACGATGTCGGTGCGCAGCTGCGCGAGCGTGCGCTCCTCCCCTTCCTGCCCGCGAAGGTGCCGCGCGTACGCATCGGCGTACCGCTCCACGGCCACCACCTTGTCGGCGCTGGTGAACACCGTGAAGGAAGCCATCCCGTCGGCCTCGGGCTGGAACCAGACGTTTCGATCATCCATCGCCCGTTTGTGCCGCTCATCGACGTGCTCGGGATGCACGCGTTCGCGCACGACTCTGGCGCGCAACCGGAACTTTCCCGGTGCGAGCGTCTGTGCCGACGCTTCGAGCAGTTCGTCGAACTTCGCCCACGCGTCTTTGACGTGGGCGGGGAGGGTCGCTGCCTGCTGAGCGGCCGCAGTCGCGTTCTGCGCGACCGCGCGTCCGGAGCGGAACGCCTCCCAGATCTTCGGGCACCGCTCCCGCAGCGTGTCGGCGTGCGCGGCACGCGTGCGTACCAGCGTCTCCGACATTCCGAGTCGCACCGCGAGATCCAGCGCCGCGGCGCGAACGGCGATGTTCCGTCGCTCGGCGCGGACGGCCGCGGTCGATCGCCCCTGCGGATCGAGCCACGCCGGATCCAGGGTGGGATCGGGGCCGACCCACGGATCAGGGCAGGCTGCAGCATCCCTCAGGACGCTCGCGATGCCGGCATATTCATCCGCGATGAGCACGCGCGCTCGGGCGCTGATGCCCTCGAGTTCGAGGACTGCGGCCTCGTGCGCAGCTCCACTCGTTTCGAGTTCGGCGAGTTCGACGGGCGGAAGGACTTCGCCCGGCTCGAGCAGATCCCACGGATCGAGGAAGCGGTCGGGATCGTCGTCGATCCTCGACTCCCAGTCCACCTGATCCGAAGAAGGCTCCATATGTAAAGAGTATTGATGGCCTCCGACAATCGAGCTAAGGTCCTACGTGGTGCGCATGCTCGGCGAGGCCGCGTGGATCGCTGAGTGTGCCGCCAGGATGCGCCGAGACGCCGGCTGCGTTGCGAACTGGGAATCGGGTCGGGCGCGGTCCCGGCGTGGCGGCGATGGGTTCGCCGGGTCGAAGAAGCGTGTCACCACGATTGAGGTGGTGCCGGGCAAGCCGGATGGTCGACGCTGGCATGAGTGCCCGAAAGAGCCAGTACCCAACTCGCGGCCATCACCTCCGGCTGAGGCTTTCCTGAGGCAACCCAGCATGCACCTACATTGACATTTGCGGGGGGAATCTCGGATGCTCTTCTGTGGGAGGGGATTCACGCACAGCGCGTGTGTCTCAAACCCAGCTCTAACAGAGACTGGGACGTGTTACTGGGGTGTTTGAGACCGGGCGCTTTTGCGCGCCCCGGTCGGTTAGAGCTGACCTTTCAACTCACACTGGGGAGAGACGCGCCATGCGTGCAACTATCAAGAACTACATCGATGCGGCGAACCGCCGTCGCGAGGAAGAGGGCGAAGAAGGCTTCTCCCTCATCGAGCTCATCATCGTCGTCGTGATCCTGGGCATCCTCGTTGCTATCGCGATCCCGATCATCGGCAACCTTCAGCACACCGCGCTTGTGAACGCAACCGCGGCTGCGGCGGCGAACGGTGCGACCTCGGTGGCCTCGGCGATTGCCAACGACGAGACGCTTCCTACTGCTGCCGACCTCGACAACGACGAGTTCACCTTTGAGATTGTGGGTGACACTCTCGACGACCTGTGCGTGACGGCCACGAGCGTAGACGACGCCACCGTGGAGGCGTCGAGCGGCACGGGCTGCGGCTGATAACCAGCGCGGGGGTCGGAGGCTTCTCGCTTCCGGCCCTCGTGGCATGATTAGGTCGGGAATTCTGCCACTTGGGGAGGTGGGCGGATGAGGGATCACAGCGCTGGCGACGCGGGGTTTGGCCTCGCTGAGGTGATCATCGCGTTTTTTCTGTTGGGTTTGGTTGCGATCGCGATCTTGCCTGCCCTCTTCAACGGCATCGCCTATTCTTCACAGCAGTCGTCGACGGCGACGGCTACGCGGGCGCTCAACTCGCAAATCGAGAGGCTGCGCAACACGACGAACGTCGCGTGCGCAGACCTGCAGGCAGCCGTGGTTCCTGGCACAACGACCGAGGACGGTCGCGGCGGCACTATCACCATCACCGGACCACCGCCAGCATGTACGTCCACCACCCACCTGCAGGCTGTAGCCCTCACGCTCACGGCGACGGCGGAGAGCGGGACGAAGCTGGCAACTGTGACAGCGAAAATTTACCTGCCATGATGACTCGTAGCCGCGCTCTTCGAGAAGACGACAACGGGCTTTCCCTTATCGAACTCATCATCGTCGTCATCCTCCTCGGGATCCTGGCCGTCACCATCGGCACGATCCTCGCCAACTCGTGGCGTGCTCAGAGTGATGTGACGACCACGACGGCCGCGACCAACAGAGGCCAACTGGTGGGCCAGAGTGTCGAGCGTGCTGTTCGGAACGGAGTGGCGCTTCGTGTCACGGATGGCGGATCCACGCTATGGGTGCGCACCGAATATGCCGGCGACAAGCAGTGTCAGATGTTCTGGGTGTCGTCCGACGGTGGCCTGCACATGGCGTCGGCTTCGACCGGATCTGCTCTGCCATCGCCGCCGGCTTGGGCGACAGATGTGACGAAGGTATCTGGAGTGGCCGCCTACTTCACATTGTCGAGTTCCAATACCGTCGACTACGCATTCAACATCGGGACGGATGCGGCTCCCGTAAAAATCAGCGGATCAGTATCGCTGCGCACTTCTCCTCAAGGAGGGGGATCATGTTGGACATGAAGTTGTCGCACCGCAATGGTGACGGAGATGCGGACGATCAGCAGGATGGCGTCGCGCTGGTAATGGTGCTGGTTGTCATGCTGGTCGGGTTCGTGATCGCATCGCTCGTCGCCGCGAGCGTCCTCTTCACTTTCAAAGCCAACGAAACCAATCTGAGTCAAACGCAGGCGTATGTCGCGGCGGAGTCGGGGCGCGATGCCATGCTCGCCGCGGTGATGGCGAACGGTTGCACCAAGTCAGTCGCGGACTCAACGAATCCGACCTACCGAAACGTATCCGCACTATTCGGAGTCGACGCAGCGCACCTTACCGATTCTTGCCTGAGCACGACTAATAGCGCGACGATTCAGATTACCTCAACCGGCGTCGGTCCCGATGGCGATTCCACAACTGTGGTGGCGCTTTACCAGAGGCTCGCGACATACACCAATCAGCCCGGAGGCTCCCTTGCATACTTTTCGGGGACTTTCAAGCTGACGAAGTCCACTTACTTGGGTGATGTCGTCATCCGCGACGGAAACTATGCGTGCAACAGCGACTCGACGATCAACGGTGATCTGTGGGTTCCGCGCGGGAGCGTCGTGCTTAGTCAAAGCTGCAACATCACAGGGAGTCTTTATGCCCGCGACTCCATCAACGTAGGTGGACCGAAGATCACCATCGGAACAACGGGGGTAACCGGATCGGGTGATGTCGTCTCGCAGAACGGCTCGATCACGATCGACACGAACAACGGCAACATCCTCGGGAACGTTTTGTCGGGGGGAGCAGTGGTCCTCTCTAAGGGGACCGTGAACGGCAACGTTAAGGCGAAGACGACGATCACCGGGACGGGTGCGACAGTCAACGGAACAAAGACTGCCGCGGTCGTGCCCTCGCCGGCGGTGTTCAACCCGACGCTCGAAGCCGTCTATCAGATGACGAACTGGCTTGATCTCGGCGCAGACCCGGCCCTGTGGGGCACCGATGTCCAATGGACGACTGTCGCTAACTCTCCGACGAACTGCAAGGCGAACATGACGGCGAAGCTTCAGGAGGCGCTCGGCACCGGGAAAACGCGCTACGGCATCGATTACCGCGCCTGCACGACAGAGGTCGCCGTCACGCTTAACGCAGGAAACATCCAGAACGATGCGGTGTTTCTCGTGCCCGCTGCGGTGGAGATGAACGTGACGGTTGGCGGGTCGCTCACGGCCGTCGGCGCCACCAACACCCCGCAGCTCTTCGTGATCCACGCGGATGCTGCGCCCACCACGGCAGGCCCGAACTGCGGGCCGTCGCCTACGTACCCAGTCGATGAGCTGAACCTGCCCGGCAAATCGAGCACGCTGTCGCCCTACCTCATGATTTATTCGCCTTGCGGGCTCGATAAGGTGCCCAATTCCTCCAGCTCGGTGTCCTTCACGGGCCAGTTCTACGCTGCCGACAACGAGACCACCACGAATCACTGGGTACAGCCGGAGTTCACGTGCCGCTCGATGGCGTGGGCGCCCCTGATCAACCTGGGGTGCTACATCAAGGATGCCACCGGAACTGGCGATGACGGCACCATCATCACGACGATTCAACCGCCGTCGCGCGTCTCGCAGATGGAGCAGTAGCCGTTGAGTATCGTCGTCGCCTTCCTCGTCATCGTGGCGGGGGTACTTGGCCTCCTCATCGGGTCATTCCTCAACGTCGTCGCTTACCGGGTGCCGGCGAAGATCTCGCTGTTGCGCGAAAGTCGTTGCCCGCACTGCGACGCGCCGATCAAGCCGTGGCAGAACATTCCCGTGGCCTCCTGGATCATGCTTGGCGGCAAGTGCGCCAAATGTGGTGCGCCGATCTCAGTGCGCTATCCGATCGTTGAGGCGGTGACCGGAGTCGCTTTCGCGGTGGTCACTTGGTGGGGTCTCGCGGTGTACTCCTGGGGCCCTGATGTTTCGTCCGGATCGCTCCTCGCGCGCTCGACGATCGGTGGTGTCAGCGCGGTCGAAGCATTGGCACTCGGGATCGCGATTGTCGCGTTTCTTTATTTCACTTCGATCTCGATCGTGCTGACGCTCATCGACCTCGACACACACCGACTTCCGAATAGCATCGTGCTGCCGAGCTACCTGGTGGCGGGCATCCTCTTCACCATCGCGGCTTGGCTGACGACTGCCTGGAGCGCCCTGGCCGTCGCAGCGATCGGCATGGCAGTGCTGTACCTGTTGTACTTCCTGATGCGCGCGGTGCGGCCGGGCGGTATGGGTGGGGGAGACGTCAAGCTGGCGGGCGTCATCGGGATTTATCTCGGATGGCTCGGTTGGGGTGCGCTCGCTGTGGGCGCATTTGCCGGCTTCCTTTACGGGGGCGTGTTCGGCATCGTCCTTATGCTTCTCCGGCGAGCTGGACGCAAGACCGCCATCCCGTTCGGGCCCTGGATGATCCTCGGGGCCTGGACTGGAGTTTTTGCCGGCGAAGCCGTCGGCCGTTGGTACGTGAATCTCTTCGTCGGCGCCTGACGTCGACACTTTGGGGGAAGGGGAAACCATGGCAAAGTCGGTCGTTGGGCTGGAGGTGACGGAGGAGAGCGTCCGCGCTGCGGAGATCTCACTCGGTCGCAGACCCCAACTCATCGCATACGGCGAGGTGCCGCTGCCACCCGAGGCAGCGCGTGACTCGGAGGTGCTCGACTCTGGCGCGGTCGCGGTCGCGCTGCGGCAGCTCTGGACCGGCGCAAGGTTTAGGAGCAAGGACGCGGTCCTCGGTGTCGCGAGCCGTCGAATCCTGGTGCGCGAGTATACGACGCAGGCAATGCGGCCGGATCTCCTGCGCGAAGCGCTTCCGTACCAGGTGCAAGACCTCCTGCCGGTGCCCGCGAGTCAGGCGGTGCTCGACTTCTTCCCGCTGTCGCAGGACGGGGATCAGGTGTCCGGTTTGCTCGTCGCCGCGGTTTCCGAGAACATCGAGCAGATCATCTCGACCCTCGCCAAGGTAAAGGTGCGGGCCCAGGCTGTCGACCTCGCCGCGTTTGGCCTCGCACGCGTCACGGCGCCGCTCGCCTCAGCCGAGGAGACCGTGGCGACCGTGAGCATCGGAGACCACACCACGCAAGTGGTCATTTCTCGCGGCGGCGTACCGCTGTTCGTCCGTCTATTGCCCATTGACGTAGCGACCGGCTCGACCCGTCGCCACAGCGCAGAGATTGCCGAGCCTGAGCTCGAGCTCGCCGCCGCCGGTAACGGCGTGGGGGGTGGGCTCACCAGCCGCACGCGCGGTGCGATTCGGGCATCGACCCCGCCGGGTGTGTCCGACCTGGCTGCGCGTCTCCGTAGCACGCTCGCATTCTTCGGTAGCCGCGCGAACTCCGTCGCGCTGGCACGCGTCTTCGTCACGGGTGCTGGAGCCGCGGTCGAAGGAATCTTGCCGGCTCTGGGCGCAGCCATCGACATCCCAATGAGTGTGGTGTCTGTCGGCGATGTGATTTCGATGTCGACTCCGCCACCCGCGGGCGAAGTCGCGCTCAACCTCGTCGGCACTGTGGGCATCGCACTTGGCGAGGTCGGAAAATGACCGCCATTCCGGTGCCCTTCTCAGGAGCGCCCCGCGTAGACCTCATGCCGCGTAGCGAGGTTGCGCGCCGAGAGCGGGATCAGCTCGTTCGACTGTGGGTGTGGCTCGTGCTTGGTGCGATCGTGGTCGCTGTACTGATCATCGGCGGCGCCTTTGCATTCAAGTACTTCGCCGATCAGCGCCTTGTCGCTGAACAGGCTCGCACGAGCGCGCTGCTCACCGAGATCGCGTCACTGTCGGACGTGAGCCAGGCGCTCTCCACGGAGTCGGAGCTGACGGCGTACCGCACCGATGCAATGGCGACCGATCTCGCTTGGACGCCTGTGATCGACAAGATCGCAGGTGTGCTTCCCGCCGACACGGCCATCACGGGCGTCGACCTCACGGTCGGGGGCGCGCCACAAGGTGACGACCCGGCGCTCGAACAGGGGTTGGTCGGCACCGTCACTTTCGACAGCCCGACGCCGATCGACATTGTGCCGCTGATCCGGTCGCTGCGCGGCGTCGAAGGAGTGCTGTACGCAGATGGGCAATCAGTGACTACGAGTCCAGCAACCGGGGGGCGGTACACCTACCTACTGACCGTCCAGTTCGACCAGAGCGTCTACTCGAATCAATACGCGCCTGAAGAAGGGACGAAATGATGCCCAAGCACATCGTCACCGCGATCGGCCTCGTCGTCTCGCTCGGTGTAATCGCGCTCGGAGTCTTTCTCGTGGCACTGCCGCTCTACTTCCAAGCCGTTGCGGTGGATGGGCAAACGGCGACCGTTGCGAGCACCAATGAGCTCTACCAAGCTCAGGTCGACACCCTCACCGCGCAGCAGGAGAACCTCGACGAGATTAACGCAAACGTTGGCGCCCTGCGCTCGCAGATTCCGGCCAACGGGCAGCTCGACGACGTGTTTGAGGTCGTGGGTCACGCGGCTGAGGCGTCCGGAGTGCTGATAACGGCAGTCACCGCTGGCGAGCAGGTGGGATACACGCCTCGCACCGGCGCGTCCAGCGATGACGCGGTTGCCGCGGACCCGACCCCCGCGGCGGAAGCGGATGCAGCCGCGAACACCTCGGCCGTAACGCCGACGGCACCCACGACCGATGCCGCCTCAGCAGGGCGCCAGCAAGTCGACTTCGTCATCAGCGCTACGGCCGCGGACATCGCTCAGGCGACGGTATTCCTCGATGCGCTCCGCGCAGGGCCGCGCCTGTTGAACAGTGTCACGGCGACCATGGGTCCGAGCGGAGGAGGCGGCATCGACGTCCAGATCTCGGCTCTGACGTACGTCGACGCGGACAGGTGAGAATGATGGAGACACTCGACTTCGAAACGCTCCTCGCCCGCGGGGCGCGCCACCGCGCGTCGGACGTACACATCACTGCCGGCGCACCGCCGCTGCTTCGCGTCGACGGTGATCTCGTCCCTGTGCCGGGCCATACAGAACCGCTATCCGACGAGTGGGTCGAGCGCACCGCGTTCGAGTTGATGACCGACGGGCAGCGCAGGGAGTTCCTCGCTCATGGCGAGGTCGACCTGGCGCATTCGACCCCGGGCATCGGGCGGTTCCGTACTAACGTCTATCGCCAGCTCGGTTCGATCGCAATCGCCCTGCGGTATATCCCAGACCGGGTGTACTCGCTTGAGGAGTTGGGTGCTCCCGCGATAGCGCGCGACCTCGCTCTTCGTCCCCGGGGGCTCGTCCTGCTCACTGGTCCCACCGGGTCCGGTAAGTCGACGACGCTCACTGCGATGGTCGACATCGTAAATCAACTCGTTCCGGCGCACATTGTCACGATCGAAGATCCGATCGAGTTTCACCATCAATCCAAGCGCGCGCTCGTTCATCAGCGCGAGGTCGGACGCGACACGAACTCGTTCGCCGAGGCGCTCCGCCGCGTGCTGCGCCAGGACCCCGATGTGATCCTCATCGGTGAGCTTCGCGACCCCGAGTCGATCTCCACCGCGCTCTCCGCGGCAGAGACCGGTCACTTGGTGCTTTCGACTCTTCACACACAGGGCGCCGCGAAGAGCATCAATCGCATCATCGACGTATTCCCGGCAGACCAGCAGCACCAGATCCGCACCCAGCTCGGCGACACCCTGCAGGGCATTATTAGCCAGACGCTGTTGCCGCTCGCTCAGGTCAACGGGCGCACCATCGCAACCGAAGTACTCATCAACACCCCGGCCGTTGCGAACATGATTCGCGAGGGACAGGTCGCGCAGATCTATTCTGCGATGCAGGCGGGTTCCGAGATCGGGATGCACACGCTCGACCAGGATCTTCGGCGCCTTGTGGCCGAAGGCACGATCGCACGTAACGTTGCGATGGACTTCGCCGTCGACCCGAAGAGCCTTGACGGCGTCTACATCAAGCCGCGCGATCTCGACGCGGAGGAGTGGGCGCACCATGCTGGCGAATGGCGCCAAGGCGAGACGGCGGCCTCGGTCCCCGCCAGCGCCACTGCCGGCACAGGCATCGGCATGGGATCACGGTTCGGCACGCCCACCGTAGGCGGCCGAGTCGACCCGACAGCGAGAGATGTCGAGTGGGGCGGCGTCGACGATCTCGAGGCGTGGGCCGCCTCGAACGAGGAGAGCTGAGATGGCCGTCGTTCAGGAGTTCGTCTACCGGGCGGTCGATCCCCGCGGCGGGTCCGTCGTCAAAGGAACGATCGAGGCTGCGAGCGAATCGGCGGTCGCCGGGAAGCTCAAGGCTCAGGGGCTCACGCCGCTCGAAGTGACGCTCAAGTCCAGCACCGGGCTAAACCGCGAGATCAAGCTGCCGGGCGCAACGAAGACCGTATCGGCTCGCAACCTCGCTGTCTTCTCCCGACAGATGGCAGGGCTCATCAACGCAGGACTCCCATTGATGCGGACTCTTGCAATTCTGATCGAGCAGACGGCCGACAAGAGGCTTCAGCCCGCTCTTGTGCAGGTTCAAGCCGACGTCGAGGCAGGTTCCTCGTTCTCCGCGGCGCTGGCTCGGCATCCGCAGACGTTCCCGCCGCTCATGCTCAGCATCATCAAGGTTGGTGAGACGGGCGGCTTCCTGGGGAGCGCGCTCACGTCGATCGCAGACAACTATCAGCGCGAAGCAGAGTTGCACAACAAGATCCGCGCCGCAGTCACGTACCCCGCGATCGTGCTGGTGATTGCAATCATCGGTGTGCTGGTCATGGTCACATTCGTCGTTCCCGTCTTCAAGGGCATGTTCGAGAGCCTCGGCAGTTCGCTGCCGCTCCCGACACAAATCCTTGTGAACATCTCGAACAACATGTGGTGGGTCATACCTACCATCGTTGTTGTCGTGCTCGCCCTCGTGATCTGGTGGAGGGCGAACCGCCACACCGAGCAGTACCGCCGCTTCTTCGACCCGATCAAGTTGAAGATGCCGGTCTTCGGCAAGCTCACGACGAAGATCGCCGTCGCGCGCTTTGCGCGGAATCTCTCGATGATGCTCAACGCCGGCGTGCCGATCATCCAAGCTCTTGGCATCGTCGGGCAGGCATCGAACAACTGGAAGATCGAGCAGGCCGTTCGCGATGTGCAGGAGTCGATCCGCCAAGGTCGTACGTTCGCCGCGCCCTTGGCCAAGGCCGAGGTATTCCCGGCGATGGTGCCGCAAATGGTGTCCGTTGGCGAGGAGTCGGGCACGCTCGTCGAAATGCTTGCGTCGATCGCCGACTTCTATGAGGACGAGGTCGAGACCGCGACGTCGCAGCTTTCGTCCACGATCGAGCCGATTCTTATCGTGGGCCTCGGCATCGTGATCGGCAGCATGGTCATCTCGCTCTATCTGCCGATCTTCACGCTGTACGGCGAGCTCGCAAAGCAGTAGGGCGGGAAGCGCGTCATCTTCGCTTGCGCAAAGGGCCGTGTCGCCGCCGTTTTGCGCGAGCGAAGGACGCGGGCGCCCACGCGCGTCACACGGTGACCCGCAGCACCTCTTCAATAGTCGTCAGCCCCTGCGCGACCTTCGACCACCCGTCCTCGCGGAGCGAGATCATCCCCTGCTCGATCGCTACCTGACGGATCTCCGACCCCGTCGACCGCGTCACCACCAGCGACTCGATCTCGTCGCTCAGCGTCATCACCTCGTGGAGCGCCACACGCCCGCGGTATCCGGTGCCGCTGCAGGCGGGGCATCCCACCGCCTTGTACAGCTCGGGCACGTCCGCCGGGTCGTGCGGAAATCCCAGCGACCGCAGCACCTCACTCGGCTCCACCAGCGGCTCCCGGCACCGCATGCACAGCCGCCGCGCCAACCGCTGTGCGATCACGGCCGACAGCGCCGTCGCCACGAGGAACGGCTCGCACCCGATCTCGGTAAGCCGGGTCAAAGCAGAGGGCGCGTCGTTCGTGTGCAGCGTCGACAGCACCAGGTGCCCCGTCAAGGCGGCCTCGATAGAGATGTTCGCCGTCTCGAAGTCGCGGATCTCACCGACGAGCACGACATCCGGGTCCGACCGCAGGATCGAGCGCAGCGCCGTGGAGAACGTCAGGCCCGCGCGGTTGTTCACCTGCACCTGATTGATGCCGGCGATGCGGTACTCGACCGGGTCCTCGACCGTGATGACGTTGATCTTGGGGTTCGCGATCGCGCGAAGCGCCGTGTAGAGACTCGTCGACTTGCCCGACCCCGTCGGGCCGGTCGCGAGGATCATGCCGTGCGGCTTCGTGATCGCCTCGCGGAACCGCTTCTCGTTCGTGCTCGAGAACAGCAGGTCGCGCATCGTCATGACCTGGCCCGTGTTGTCGAGGATTCGCATGACGATCTTCTCGCCCCACACGGTGGGAAGCGTCGCCACGCGGAGGTCGACGGTGCGGTTCTCGTGCGTCACCGAGAGGCGGCCGTCCTGCGGCTTGCGCTTCTCGGCGATGTCGATCGACGACATGATCTTCAGGCGCGAGATGATGCCGTCCTGGATGGCACGGTCGGCCTTCTGCATCTCGTGCAGCACGCCGTCGATGCGGAACCGCACGGTCAGCTGCTTCTCGCCCGGCTCCACGTGGATGTCGCTCGCACGGTCGTTGATGGCCTGCGCGATCAGCAGGTTCACGAACCTGACGATGGGGGCGGTGTCGTCCTGCTCCTCGAGGCTCTCGGTGAACGCGGCCTGGTTGGACTCGCTCGACTCCTCGATCGTCATCGAGAGCTCGCTGAGCTCTTCGTCCGAGCGCAGGAACCGCTCGAACATGTTCAGCAGTGCGTCTTCGGCGACGACCACAGGCTCAACGAAGAGATCCGTGATCGAGGCGACGTCGTCGAGGGCGACGATGTCGGTCGGGTCGAGCACCCCGACAGTCAGGCGTTCGCCACGGCGGTCGACGGGGATGAGACCGTACTTGCGGCACAGGTTGCCGGGCACGAGCGCGACCACGTTCGGGTCGAGCGGCATCTCGGCGAGGTCGACGTAGCGGTGGCCGGTGTGCAGGGCGATCGCCTCGGCGACCTGTCCTTCTGTGACCAGCTTCGAGCTCACCAGCAACCGCTGCAGCTCCGGACCTTCGCCCACCTGAGCGAGGGCGGCCGACATGTCGGCAGCCCTGACTGCTCCGGTGAGCACCAGCGTCTGTGCAAGACCTCTCACGGCAACACCCCTATCCCCAGGGACATACTATGTGGCGCGCGTCAACCCTGGGCTGCCCGTCCGCGCGCGCTCGATAAGGTCGTGCCATGGCGGACCTGATTGCGAAGCTGACGGCCTGGGCACTCTCGATCCGACCCGTGCGCGTCTGGTTCCACTACCTCGAACGCCGCGGTCCCATGCTCTCCGACAGCATCACGTACCGGTCGCTGTTCTCGGTGTTCGCCGGAGTCCTCCTCGGCTTCTCCTTCGCCTCGATCTGGCTCGCCGACAACCCCGCCGCGTGGCAGTCGTTGATCGATGCGGTGGATGCTGCGATCCCGGGCCTGCTCGGAACAGACGGCGACGGCCTCATCGACGTCTCCACCATCGAAGCCCCTGCCGGTCTCACGGTCGCCGGCATCCTCGCGCTCGTCGGTCTCTTCGGCGCGGCGATCGGCGCCATCGGGTCGCTGCGCGTCGCGCTGCGCTCGCTCGCCGACAAGGTGCACGACGACGTGTTCTGGATCTGGGTGATCCTGCGCAACCTGCTGCTCGCCATCGCGATCGGAGGCGGATTCGTGCTGTCGGCGGGCGCGACGTTCATCGGCACGACCTTCGTCGGGGCGGCGCTCGACTGGCTGGGGGTCAGCCACAGCGGGCTGGCCGACTTCGTCACGCGCAGCGTCTCCATCGTCGTCGTGTTCCTGCTCGACATGGCGATCGTGGCGGTCGCGTTCGTCTCGCTCAGCGGCGTCAAGGCGCACGCCGCGTCGCTGTGGTCGGGTGCCCTGATCGGAGCGGTCGGGCTGACGGTCCTCCAGCAGCTCTCGACCCTCTTCGTCGCCGGTGCGAGCGCGAACCCCCTGCTGGCCTCGTTCGCATCGCTCATCGCCCTGCTCCTCTGGCTGAACCTCTCGGCGCAGGTGATCCTCCTCGCGTCGACCTGGATCATCTTGAGCGAACGCCAGCGCGTCGACCGCGTGCGGGAGCGCTTCGGGTCCCCGACATTCGCCTTGCGACGCGTGCGTCAGGCGGAGGATGCTGTGCGCGTGGCCACCGAAGAGCTCGAGCACGCGCGCGCCGACGCCGAGCGCGAGAAGATCGCCGAGCAGAAGCGCAAGGCGAAGGAGCAGGCCGGCGACCACGACGCTTCCTCAGATGAGGAGCGCGTCTCCGACAAGGCCGACCGCACATGAGCGAGCGCGTTCCGACGTTCACCGCCGACCAGGTGCGTGCGGCGGAACGCCCCCTGCTCGACGCCGGAGTTCCGCTGATGCGCCGCGCCGCCGCGGCCCTCGCGGATGTCGTGCGCGCCGAGCTCGCCACGCCCGAGACCGTCGTCACGCTGACCGGCGTGCTCGAAGCCGTGATCCCCGAGTCGCCGGTCGACCTGCGGCCGCGCGTGCTCGTGCTCGCCGGCAGCGGCGACAACGGCGGTGATGCCCTCTACGCGGCCGTGCACCTCTCCCGCGTCGCCGACGTCGACGTGCTGCTCGTCTCGGAACGGTTCCACGAAGCCGCCCTCGCCGCCGCGGTCGCCGCCGGAGTCCGACGCGTCGACCTCCCCGAGGTCGACGACGATCTCCGCCACTACGCGCTCGTCGTCGACGGCATCCTCGGCATCGGCGCTTCCACGGATTCGGCCCTGCGTGGCCGGGCGCGCGGCATCGTCACGGCGATCCGCGACGATCTGCGTCGAGGGGGACGGATGCCGCGGGTCATCGCCGTCGACATCCCCAGCGGTCTGCACCCCGACACCGGAACCGCCGACGACGCCGTGCTCGCAGCATCCGTCACCGTCACGTTCGGCGCGGTGAAGGCCGGACTCGTCACGGGACGCGGACCCGAGCTCGCCGGCGACGTCGTCCTGGTCGACATCGGTCTTGGTCCCGCGCTGGAATCGGTCGAGCCGGAGGGCGAGGCATCCGTCTCCCGAATCGTGACGGCGCCGACCGACTGACCGCAGGGCAGTCTGAGCGCCGCGGCTACTCGCTGTCGTCGCTGTTGCTCCCGGGGAAGTCGGGGTCGTCCTTGTGGTGTCCCCAGGCCTTGCCCTTCCCGTTGCCCGGGCCGTCCTGCTGGTCGTCGCCGTCGTCGGCCTTGTTTCCGGGGAAGTCGGGCGAATCCTTGTGGTGCCCCCACGCGTTGCCGTTGTTGCCCGGGAACGCGGGGTCGTCCTTGTGGTGCCCCCACGCCTTGCCGTTGCGCTGTGCATCCGCGGAGTCGTCCGGTGCGACGACGCTCGTCGCGGGGAGTACCCTCGCCAACGGCACACCCGACGCGACGGCCGGCACGATGATCGCGGCCGAGGCCACGACCGCGATGACAGCACCCGTGATGAGCAGCTTGGTCGAACCCATGACGCACCTCGATCTCCCCAGGCGGAGGCAGCCGGTGCGGGGAGCGTACCACCGCGGTCGCGCGGTGCGAAGGGGTCAGCGCGCGTAGCGCTCGACGAAGGTGCGGAGCATGCGGCTCGGGTGCGAGACCGCCGCGGTGCGGACGGCCGCCAGGGTCAGCTCGAGCTCGTCGGCGGCGAAGTAGCCGTAGTCGGCGTACGCGTGGATGCGCGTCGTGATGCCCTCGACATCGAGCTCGGGGTGGAACTGCGTCGCGTACACGTTCTCGCCGACCCGGAACATCTGCACCGGGCACGTCGGCGACGACGCGAGGAGCGTCGCCGACGCCGGAAGCTGCGAGATCGCCTCCTTGTGTCCGACGAAGGCGCCGAATGTCTCGGGCAGACCGGCGAGCAGGGGATCGGATGCCCCGGCCGCGGTCATCGTCACGGGCACGACGCTGATCGGCTCGGAGTAGGTGCGGTCGATCACGGCACCCTGGTGGGCGCCCAGCGTGCCGACGCCGTAGCAGGCGCCGAGGAACGGGAAGTCCCGGGCGACGACCTCGTCGAGAAGGATGCCGAACTCCTGCTCGACCCGCCTCTGGGTCGGCGACTTCTTCTCGAGCGGGTCGGACGCGTTGAACGGCCCGCCGCCCACGAAGATCCCCGACACCTCATCGAGGTCGATCCGCGGCATCGGTTCGGCCTCGAGTCGCACGCGGATGAGCTCGTCGGCGGAGAGGCCGGTGTACCGCAGGAAGAGCGCGTACTCCTCGTCGGCCGGCACGTCCTCGGCCCGGGTCGCAAGGAGGACGAACGGCTTCACCGCACCAGCCTATGCGCCCTCCTGCTGTTCGTTGAGCGAGCGAGGAACGAGCGAGACGAAACGCCTCGGACCAACGAGCAACCCCGGCCCGCACAGACAGATGCCCCGACCCGGCGCAGTGCGCCGGGCCGAGGCATCCGTCGATCCTTACTTGCTGAACTGGTGCGTCCACGTCGACACGGCACCGGCGGCGACGGCGAAGCCGGCCTTCGGGACCGCGGTGACCTGCACCTTCGAACCGGCGGGCACCTTGACCAGCGGCTTCTCGGCCTTCACGCCGTTGACGTAGTAGTCGAACGCCTTGTCGGGCGTGACGACGACGTGGTCGGAGTTCGAACCCTTCGGGTCGGTGAACTTCGGCGCGCGGGGCGTCGCCGCGGTCGTGAGCACCGGAACCTTCGCGAAGTCCATGTCGCTCGCGAAGTAGTAGCTCGTGTACGACGGCTGGTTGTAGGTGGTGTTCTGGCGGGCCACCTCGGCGCGGTACTGCACGTCGTGCATGAGCGTCGGCAGCTTGTGCGTGGTCACCTCGGTGCTCGTGTAGATGCGCAGCGCGCTCGAGTCGACGGTGCGCACGAGCAGCTCCTCGCGCCAGTCGCCGAACACGTCGGCCACGAGCGACGGGTTGCCCTTGGTGCCGTTGTTCGTGCGCGTGCCGTCGGCGGTGAGCACGGTGCCGCGGGTCCAATCCTTGATCGTCGGCGTGACCTCGAGGGCGCCGTCGACGATCTGGGTGGTCATGTCGGCGGCCCAGCGGATCGACTGGTTGGTTCCGGGAGTGGATGCTGCGAGCGGCGCGTTCGTCGCGCTCAGCAGGCCCGATCCCTCGGTGCCGTTGGGCATGCTCGCCCACACCTCGAGTCCCGGCACGTCGGCGCGCACGTCGCCGATCATGCTGCGGCCCGTGTCGCGGCCAGAGTACGCGCCGAAGAGCACCTCGCCGGTGGCGGCATCGCGCATCGCCGAGCCGTAGGGGGCGAACGTCGCACCCTCGTGCGCGGTCCAGATCTCGAGACCGGGGCGGTTCGGGTCGATGTCGGTGACATGCATCGCGTCGCCGTGGCCGAGACGCACGTTCTCGCCCGGTGCCGCACTGCCGGCAGGGAGTACGTCGAACGAGCTGTACAGCAGTCCGCCGTCGTCGTCGATGGTGGCCGAGCCGTAGACGATCTCGTGCTTGCCGTCGCCGTCGACGTCGGCCGCGCTCAGCGAGTGGAAACCCTGCGTAGTGATCGAGCCGTAGACCGGGTCGGTGCCGTCGCGACCGTGCGGGCCGTCGTTGAACGGGTTCGTCATCGGCACGTGGCCGCTGTCGACGGCCCAGCGCGTGGTGAGGTGCTCGCCGTCCCAGTCGTAGGCGTGGATCGTCGTGCGCGTGTAGTAGCCGCGCGCGAAGATCGCCGACGGGTGCGTGCCGTCGAGGTACGCGACGCCCGCGAGGAACCGGTCGACGCGGTTGCCCGGCTCGATGCGGGCCATCGCGTAGTCGCCCCACAGCAGCCCGTCGTCGTCGCGGCCGGGCTCGTAGCGCACGGTCTCGAGCTCTTCGCCGGTGGCCGAGTCGAAGACCGACAGGTACTCCGGACCGTCGACGATGAATCCCTCGAACGTCGTGAGGTCGTTGCGCGCGCTGCGGCTCGGTGCGTAGGTGGTGATGAAGTAGTCGACGAGCTCGGTCGCCGACGCCGTCGACAGCGGGTACTCGTGCGTCACGGGGATGCCGAACGCCTCCTCGAGGGTCGCCGGCCAGTTGCCCGCCACGACCTCGGGGTGCTCCGACCAGCCCTCGAACATCTCGATGAGGTGCTGACGGTAGTCGGCGGCGCTCATGCGGTAGTCGTCGGCGGCGGTGTAGCCGGCCGCGACGTCGTCGGCGAGCATCGTGATGCCGGCCTCGGTCGCGACCGTGCCGTCGGCGTTGTACCGGATCGAGGTGGTGCCGGGCGCCGTCTTGAGCATCGTCTCGGCGCGGCCGTCGCCGTCGAAGTCGTAGACCATGAACTGCGTGTAGTGCGCGCCCGCGCGGATGTTCACACCCAGGTCGATGCGGTTCAGCAGCGTGCCGTCGAGCTCGTACGTGTCGACGTACACGGTGCCCGTGTAGCCCTTCTGCGACACATCCTTCGAGTTCGAGGGGTCCCACTTCACGACGAACTCGTACGCGCCGTCGCCGTCGACGTCGGCCACCGACGCGTCGTTCGCCGAGTACGTGAACGCCTCGCCGGCGGGGGTGACGCCGTCGGCCGGCTTCTGCAGCGGCAGGTCGTAGAACCCGTCGCCCCACACCGAGACGGGGGCGGACTGCTCGCCGGTCACGTCGTTCCATGCGGGAGCGACCGTGTAGACGGATGCTGCGGACCCGTCCGCGTCGGCATAGTTCGTGCTGTCGTCGACCGTGGCGATGCGCTCGCCGTCGCGGAACACCGCGAACGACGGGCCGCTGACGCCGGTCTCGGTCGCGGGACCGGCTTCGGTCCCGAGCAGGCGCCAGCTGAGGAACACGCCCTCGCCCGTCGAGACGGCGACCAGGCCGCGGTCGAGCGCTTCGAGCTGGGCGTCGGCGGGGGAGGCCTGCTCGGCCAGCGCGGGCTGCGCCAGTCCGAGTGTGAGTGCGCACGCGGCCGAGCCGGCCACGAGCGCGCGGATAGAGGTGCTGCGGAGATTCATCTTCGAATCGCTCTCCCGAGGTTGCGGCCCGCGTGGGGACGGGCCTTCATCGTTGAAAACGCGAGGAATACGTTTTCCCGCACGACCCTAGTCAGCCACCTGCGCCCGGGTCAACGGGGTGGCCGAGGCATCCGTATGCGAAGTCCTACGAGGCGTAGGTGACGAGGCCGAGCTCCACCGGGGACACCAGCTGCGGGTGCGCGGGGCGCACGCGGACCGTGTAGCCGAAGGTGCCGGTCACGCCGAGCGGGAGGGTGCCGCTGAACACCGTCGCGCCGTCCGCCGCGGACGCGCCGGGGGAGAGGCGGTACACCGAGTGGTCGCGCGACAGCGCGTCGTCCTCGTTCGTCGCGCCGTAGAGCAGCTCGACCGCGACGTCGTCGGGCGAGAGGCCGTCGAGGCGGACGTCGGCGCGCACCTCGAGGGTGTCGCCGGCCTGCGCCTGCTGCGGGATGCCCGAGCTGTCGACGCTTGCGATCGACACGCGTCCCCACGCCTCGCGGACGCGGCTGACGAACGCGGCGACTGCGCGCGCCTCGAGGAACTCGTTCGCGCGCAGCGCGACGTCGTGCGCCGCCGCCGGCACGTACAGGCGCTGGACGTAGTCGCGCACCATGCGGTCGCTCGTCGCCTTCTTGCCGAGCTCGGTCATGGTGTGGCGCACCATGTCGAGCCAGCGGAGCGGGATGCCGCCCTCGCGCTCGTAGAAGCGCGGCACCAGCTGGTGCTCGATGAGGTCGTAGAGGGCTGCCGCCTCGTCGTCGTCGCGCTCCTCGTCGTTCGCCGCGGTGTCGGCCGTCGGGATCGCCCAGCCGTTCTCGCCGTCGTACCACTCGTCCCACCACCCGTCGAGGATCGAGAGATTGAGCGCGCCGTTGAGCGCCGCCTTCATGCCGCTCGTGCCGCACGCCTCGAGCGGGCGCAGCGGGTTGTTGAGCCAAACGTCGCAGCCGGGGTAGAGGTCCTTGGCGAGCGTGATGTCGTAGTCCGGCAGGAACACGATGCGCCCGCGCACCTTCGGGTCGCGGCTGAAGCGCACCAGCTGCTGGATCAGGATCTTGCCCGAGTCGTCGGCGGGGTGCGACTTGCCGCCGATCACGATCTGCACCGGGCGGTCCGGGTCGGTGAGCAGGCGCGTCAGCCGCTCAGGGTCGCGCAGCATGAGCGTCAGGCGCTTGTAGGTCGGCACGCGGCGCGCGAAGCCGATGGTCAGCACCTCCGGGTCGAGCAGATCCTCGACCCACGACGGGGTGTGGCCGTTGGAGACGGATGCTGCCACCCGCCGCCGCGCCTCGGCCACGAGCTCGCCCTTCATCTCCTGGCGCACGCCCCACAGCTCGGCGTCGCTGACGACGTTCCGGTCGGTCCAGTCGTGCGTGTCGGTGTGCGCGTCGCCCCACGCGCGCTCGCTCACGGCCTTGAGCGCGGGGTGCACCCAGGTCGGAGCGTGCACGCCGTTGGTGATCGACGTGATCGGCACCTCGTCGGTGTCGACGCCCGGCCACAGCATGCCGAACATGCCGCGGCTGACCTCGCCGTGCAGCACCGAGACGCCGTTGGCGTGCTGGCCGAGGTGCAGGCCGAGCACCGCCATGTTGAAGACGCCCTGGTCGCCGCCCTCCCAGGTCTCGAGGCCGAGGGAGATCGCGCGGCCGGCGTCGAGGCCCTGGAACAGGCCGCTCGAGAGGAAGTCCGCGATGAGGTCGCGCGGGAAGCGGTCGATGCCCGCGGGCACCGGCGTGTGCGTCGTGAAGACCGTGCCGGCGCGCACCTGAGCGAGGGCCTCGTCGAAGCTGAGCCCGTCGTGCGTGATGAGCTCCGACATGCGCTCGAGCCCCTGGAACCCGGCGTGGCCCTCGTTGGTGTGATAGACGTCCGGGGTGGGGCGGCCGTTCAGCTCCGACCATGCGCGCACCGCGCGCACGCCGCCGACGCCGAGGAGAAGCTCCTGCAGCAGGCGGTGCTCGCCGCCGCCGCCGTAGAGGCGGTCGGTGACGCGGCGCATCTCGTCGGTGTTCGACGGCGTCTCGGAGTCGAGCAGCAGCAGCGGGATGCGGCCGATGTCGGCGACCCAGACGCGCGCATGCAGCCGGCGGTCGCCCGGCAGGTCGAGCGCGATCTCGACGGGGGCGCCCTCGCGGTTGCGGAGGAGCGTCAGCCCGAGGCCGTACGGGTCGAGCAGCGGGTAGCTCTCGCGCTGCCAGCCGTCGTCTCCGATCGACTGGCGGAAGTAGCCCGCGCGGTAGAAGAGGCCGACACCGGTGAGCGGCACGCCCAGGTCGGACGCGCTCTTGAGGTGGTCGCCGGCGAGGATGCCGAGGCCGCCGGAGTACTGCGGCAGCGAGCCGTCGACGCCGAACTCGGGGGAGAAGTACGCGATGTGCACGGGCTTGTCGCCCTCGAGCTGCTGGAACCAGCGGTCGCCCTCGAGGTACGCGGTGAGACGCTCGTCCTCCTCGCGCACGCGGGCGACGAACTCTTCGTCGCGGGCGAGCTCGTCGAGGCGCTCCTGGCCCAGTGCACCGAGCATCCGTGCGGGGTTCGCACCGATCTCGTCCCACAGGACGGGATCCATCGAGGCGAACAGCGCGTGCGTCGCGCGACTCCACGACCAGCGCCAGTTGGAGGCGAGGCGGTCGAGTGGGGCGAGGGAAGCGGCGAGGACGGGACGGACGGTGAACGTTCGGATGGCCTTCACGCTCGCGATTCTAGGGGCAAAAGCTGGAAGCGCTTGCACCGTTTCGGTGAACGACAGTCCCGTCCGCGTGACACGGGGTGCCGTGAATCGCAAGGGAGCGGCCCGCGTCGGGTGCCGGGTCTACGCTGGCGCTATGGCAATCGCACGACTGCACGGCGGACCCCTCGACGGACAGATCATTCCGCTCGACCCGACCGTCTCCGACTCGTACATCGTCCCCTACGGCGAGGGACAGCTCGTCTACCGCCGCGAAGGCGACGAGACCCACACGGGCGACCAGGACGGGCCGACCGAGACCCGCTTCGTGTATGTCGAGGCGACCGAAGACATCGACCCGAACCCGGACGGTCGTGACGACTGATCGCACTCCCGACGTGACCGGCGGCGACGCCGGAGCGAACGGTGCATCGCACAGCGTCGAGGTCGAGCTGAAGTTCGACGTCGACGAGTCCACACCGCTGCCCGACTGGTCGACGCTTCCCGGTGTGGTGCACGTCGGCGGGCCGGAGCTGCGTCAGCTCGACGCCACCTACCTCGACAGCGACGATCTCGCGCTCGCCCACGCCGGCTACGCGGTGCGCCATCGCACCGGCGGACCCGACGAGGGCTGGCACATCAAGGGCCCGCGCGGGGCCGACGGCGGCCGCGTCGAGCTGCACTGGCCGATCAGCCCGGTGGATGAGCTCCCGGATGCTGTCGCCGACGCGGTCTCGAAGCTCGCGAGAGCGTCCGACTTCGCGCCGATCGCGCGCATCCGCAACGGCCGCACCGCCTACGCGCTGCAGGACGAGCGCGGCGGTCTCGTGGCGGAGTTCGTCGACGACCACGTGACCGCCACCGACGAGCGCTCCGGCACCGACAGGTCTTGGCGCGAGTGGGAGTTCGAACTCGGACCCGCCGCACCCGAAGCGGCGGACGAGCGCGCGGCGCTGCTCGCGGCCGCCGAAGCCGCGGTGCGGGCCGCCGGCGGCCGGGCCGCAGCATCCGATTCCAAACTCGCCCGCACCCTCGGCGCCTGAACACACGAGAACGCCCCGGACCTCCGAGAAGGTCCGGGGCGTTCCGCGTCAGCTGATCAGAGGTTGATCATGTGGCCGGCCAGGCCGTGGAAGGCCTCCTGCACGGCCTCCGACAGCGTCGGGTGCGTGTGGACGTTGCGCGCCGCCTCGAGAGCGGTGAGGTCCCACTTCTGCGCGAGCGTGAGCTCGGGGAGGAGCTCCGAGACGTCGGGGCCGATGAGGTGGCCGCCGAGCAGCTCGAGGTGCTCGCCGTCGGCGATGAGCTTGACGAAGCCGATGGGCTCGCCCAGGCCGTTCGCCTTGCCGTTCGCCGAGAAGGGGAACTTCGCGACCTTGACGTCGTAGCCGGCGTCGCGCGCCTGCTGCTCGGTGAGGCCGAACGAGGCCACCTGCGGCGAGCAGAACGTCGCGCGCGGCATCATGCGGTAGTCGCCGAGCGTCATGGTCTCGGCCTTGCCGATGGTCTCGGCGGCGACGACGCCCTGCGCCTCGGCCACGTGCGCGAGCTGCAGCTTCGCGGTGACGTCGCCGATCGCGTAGATGTGCGGCACGTTGGTGCGCATGTGGTCGTCGATGTCGATCGCGCCGCGGTCGGTGAGCTTCACGCCGGTGTTCTCGAGACCGAAGCCCTCGACGTTGGCGGCGAAGCCGATCGACATCATGACCTTGTCGGCGTCGATCGAGCCCTGGGTGCCGTCCTTGGCGGTGTAGGTCACGGTGACCTTGTCGCCCTGGTCGGTGACCGTCTCGACCTTGGTCGAGGTGAGGATGTCGACGCCGTAGTTCTTGTACTGGCGGGCGATCTCCTTCGAGACGTCCGCGTCCTCGTTCGGCAGCGCACGGTCGAGGAACTCGATGATCGTGACCTTGACGCCGTAGTTCACCATCACGAAGGCGAACTCCATGCCGATGGCGCCGGCGCCCACGATGACGATCGACTGGGGCAGGTCGCGGGCGAGGATCTGCTCCTCGTACGTCACGACGTTGCCGCCGATCTGCACGCCCGGGAGCAGACGCACCTTCGAGCCGGTCGAGATGATCGCGTTGTCGAAGGTGACGCGCTCGGTGGTGCCGTCGGCCTTCTTGACGTCGATCGTGTTCGCGTCGACGAACGACCCGCGACCTTCGTACTCGTCGACCTTGTTCTTCTTCATCAGGTAGTGGATGCCCTTGACGTGGGTGTCCGCCACCTTGCGGCTGCGGTCCCACGCGACCCCGAAGTCGAAGTGCACGTCACCCGAGATTCCGAACAGGTCGGCCTTGTGGTGGAACTGGTGCGCGAGGTCGGCGTTCTTGAGCAGAGCCTTCGAGGGGATGCAGCCGACGTTGAGGCACACACCGCCCCAGTACTTCTCTTCGATGATGGCGACCTTGAGGCCGAGCTGCGAAGCGCGGACGGCTGCGACGTAGCCGCCGGGCCCCGCGCCGAGGATGGCGACGTCGTAATGAGGCATGGTCTCAAGCCTATCGGTCGGTGGGGGGCACGGAGTCGGCCTGCGAGGTGCCGTCGGCGGGGCCGGCAGCGCCGTTCGCGAGGGCCTTCTCGCGGCGGGAGCGGGAGACCAGCAGGTAGACGACCGCGGCGATGAGCGCGAGAGCCAGCACGCCCGCGATGATCCACGGCAGCGCGCTCGATCCCTCGTCCGCCACAGGCTCGCTCGTGACCGTCGGCGTAGGCTCGGCGGACTGGGTCGGCGCCGAGGTCTCGGTGGGCGTCGGGGTCGCCGTCTCAGTCGGCGTCGGTGCGCCGGCGACGGTGAACGTGAACTCGCCCGAGATGGGGTGCCCGTCGCTCGAGACGACCTTCCACAGCACCGTGACGGCACCGGATGCCTCGCCCGCGAGCGGCTGCGTCAGCACGTTGTCCTGCGCGGTCGGTGCACCGTCGACGAGCGACGCGCCCGAGGCATCCGTCACCTCCACGACCGAAGCGCCGGCGTCGTCGGCGATCTCGGCGCTGAACGTGAGGGTCAGCTGCGCGGGGAGGGCGTCGAGCGTGCTGTCGGCCGCCGGGTCGCTGCCCAGAAGCTCGTCGTGCGCGTGGGCGGGCGATGCGGTCGCGAGGACGACGCCGAAGGCGACGAGCAGTGCGGCGAGGAATGCCCAGACCCGGGCTGGAAGCGGCTTGTGAAGAGTTTGTGACATCACCTGATCGAGCCTATCCGGCTCTTTGCTGAGGGCCTCCCGAGGTCTAGCCTGGCGATTGGCGGGCCCCCTGCCCGTCGTCCCCACGCGGAAGGATGCGGCAGATGGATCAGATGATGATGGGCGCCATGTCGAAGGACATGATGTCGATGCCCGGCATGGAGACCATGGACATGTCGGTCATGCAGGCGTGTATGGACGCCTGCTCGGCCTGCGAGCAGGCATGCACGGTGTGCTCCACGCAGATGATGTCGTGCGCTCCCGCATGCATGAACTGCGCCGACATGTGCAACACGATGATGCGCGCCATGATGCGGATGCAGGGCATGAACCCGGCGACCATGATGTCGATGCTCGACGCCTGCATGGCGATGTGCCAGATGACGATGGACGAGTGCATGGAGCACGCGGACCACAGCGAGGTCTGCAAGATGTGCGCTCAGGCGTGCAAGGCGTGCATGGACGCCTGCATGGCCATGAAGGACATGATGATGGCGATGAGCTGACGCTCGTCGCTTTCTTCTGACCGCGGTGGGCCTGCTCAGCTCAGCCGCGGAGGACGTTGAACCGCGCGCCGCCGACGGCGAGCACGTGGTAGCGCTCGTGGAGCGCGACCGGCGTGCCGGGCGTCGCGGCCGCGGCGGCGCCGGTGCCGTTCCAGAGCGCGACCGGGGTCCAGTCGGCGAGCGTTCGGACGATCACGAAGCCCGAGCGCTCGTCGGAAGCCTCGACGATCGCGTCCGCCCAGTCCGACGGCGTCGCCGAAGCGAGGCGCGCCTGGATCAGGTGCAGCGCGTGACCGGGGGCGTAGGACGAGCAGCTGTCACCGTGGTCGCACATGCACGCCGCAGCCTCGCGCACCTCGAGGGGCGGGATCTGGCTGTGCGGGCTCGACACGGTGATCTCCTTCTGGTTAACGGATCTTTGCCGGTCCTGCCAGGGTAGAAGGACCGCCTTGCGGCCCGCACGTCGAGTGACACGCGGCGAAACATTGCGGGAACGGCGAACGTCCTCTTCCGAGCGGGGGGCGATCGGATAGGCTGGCCGGACGAAGGAGGAAACCGTGGAGCACGACCGCCGACCCGATCAGGGCGACATCCGCCGGGCCGCAGGGTCTGACGCACACGAGTCCGACCGCGCCGCCGACACGACGCAGACGTTCGGCCACGACTCCGACCTGTCGTTCGTGCCCTTCGGGAGCGAGCTCGGCGAGGCCGAGCTCGACGCGATCGACGCCCTTCCCTCCGGCGCCGCCCTGCTGCTCGTCCGTTCCGGGCCCACCGCAGGCGCCCGCTACCTGCTCGATGCCGACGTCACGTCCGTGGGGCGGCATCCCGAGGCCGACATCTTCTTCGACGACGTCACCGTCTCGCGTCGCCACGCGGAGATCAACCGCACCGGCACCGCCTTCGAGCTCGTCGACCAGCGTTCGCTGAACGGCACCTACGTGAACGGCGAGCGGGTCGACAGGGCCGCGCTCACCAACGGCGCCGAGGTGCGCATCGGCAAGTTCCGCCTCAACTTCTTCGTCTCACCGGCTGACCTCTCCAGGGCGACGGAGGCCTGATGCCCGCGGCTTCCGCCCGTGACAGGGCGTCGTCCGCGGGTCTTCTCAGCATCGGTCAGGTCCTCGCGCGTCTGTCGCCCGAGTTCCCGTCACTGACCTCCAGCAAGCTGCGCTTCCTCGAGGTCCAGGGGATCATCACGCCGCTGCGCACGGAGTCGGGCTATCGCAAATTCTCGCAGGACGACCTCGAGCGCCTGCGCCTCGCGCTCACCCTGCAGCGCGACCACTACCTGCCGCTGTCGGTCATCCGCGACTACCTCGAAGACGTCGACGCCGGTCGCGATCCTGCGACGCCGACGGCCGTGCCGCCGCCGTCGATCGTGCCCGCGCCGCGCCGCTACCGCCGCGACGAGCTGCTGTCGGCCGCCGGCGCCGCGCCGCAGCTGCTCAACGACGCCATCAGCACCGGCATCCTCGCGGGCGCGGAGTCGTACACCGAGCAGTCGGTGACGCTGCTGCGCGCACTCGTCGCGCTGGACCGCCACGGCATCGAGCCGCGCCATGTCCGCGCCCTGCGGCAGAGCGCTGAACGCGATGTCGCGCTCGTGGAGTCGGCTCTCGCACCGCTGCTGCGCCGGACGGATGCCTCGTCCCGCGGTCGCGCCGGCGAGCTGGCGCCCGAGCTGACCCGTCGCCTCGACGACGTGCGCGCGATCTTCGTGCGGGCGGCGCTCGACCGCATGCTGTCCTGAGTCCGCCTCCGTCGCACGAGCTGTTCGAGGGTTTCCGGCACGCGGATCGTCGAAGTGCGCGACACGCCGACCCCCGAACGCCGGATGTCGTTGCCGCGAGGGGGAGGCTGATCTAGCGTGGAACTATTCGATCCGGAGGGGGGTCCGAGCATGACCGGAGACGTTGCTCCCGGCGAGCCGTTCAGTGCAGAACTCCTCTTCACCGACGGTCTTCCCGCTATGGATGACGAGGTCGGCTACCGCGGCGCCGCTGCGGCCAAGGCCGCCGGCATCACCTACCGCCAGCTCGACTACTGGGCCCGCACCGAGCTCGTCCAGCCGACCGTCCGCGGTGCCAGCGGATCGGGCTCGCAGCGACTGTACGGCTTCCGCGACATCCTCGTGCTGAAGCTCGTCAAGCGCCTGCTCGACACCGGCATCTCACTGCAGCAGATCCGCACCGCGGTCGACCAGCTTCGGGCTGCAGGCATCCGCGACCTGGCGGGCACGACGCTCATGAGCGACGGGGCATCCGTCTATCTGTGCACGTCCAACGACGAGGTCATCGATCTCGTCAGCCGCGGCCAGGGCGTCTTCGGCATCGCCGTCGGCAAGGTGCTGCGCGAGGTCGAATCGGAGCTCCTCGACTTCGAGGTCGAGAAGCCCGACGCGATGGACGAGCTCGCCGTGCGTCGCGCCGCACGCTCCGCGTAAGGGCGCGCCGCACCGCTCCGTTCCGGGTCAGCCCAGCGCGGACTCCACCCGCTCCCGCACGCCCGCCGTCGCGGTGAGGGCCTGATCGAGGTCGGCGATGAGGTCGGCCGGATCTTCGAGGCCGATCGAGAGGCGAACGAGCGCGTCCGAGGGCTTCGCGTCGGCGGTGACAGGCCGGTGGGTGAGCGCAGCCGGGTGCTGGATGAGCGAGTCGACGCTGCCGAGCGACACCGCGTGCGTGAAGAGCTGGACGGATGCCGTCAGCGCCGCCGCGGCGTCGAAACCGTCGGCGAGCTCGATCGCGATCATCGCGCCGGGACCCGACTGCTGGGTGCCGATGAGGCCTCGAGGGTCGCTGTCGGCGAACCCGGGGAAGTGCACCCGTGCGACCTCCGGGCGTGTGAGCAGCCATTCCGCGACGACACGCGCGCCCTCCTGCTGGGCGCGCATGCGCACGGGAAGGGTCGCCAGGCCGCGGTGCAGCAGGTATGCCGCGAGGGGATGCATGATCGCGCCGGTGATGGCGCGCGTGCGCCGCAGCGCGGCGGCGAGTCGGGCGTCGCACGCGACGACGCCGCCCACGACGTCGCCGTGGCCGCCGAGGTACTTCGTCGCGCTGTGCAGCGAGAGCGACGCGCCCAGGTCGAGCGGGTGCTGCAGCACGGGGGTCGCGAAGGTGTTGTCGACGAGCACCGGAACGTCGCCCGCGGCCGCGGCCACCCGGCGGATGTCGACGAGCTCGAGCGTCGGGTTCGCCGGGCTCTCGAGCACGACGAGCGCGGTGTCGTCGCGCAGTGAGGCGGCGACGTCGTCGGGGGAGCAGAACGTGGTCTCGACGCCGAGCAGGCCCGACGCGAGCAGATGGTCGGTGCCGCCGTACAGCGGACGCACGGCCACGACGTGGCGCTTCTGGGACTCGTGCGTGAGGGCCAGCAGCACGGCGGTGACCGCGGCCATGCCGGACGAGTACGCGACGGCCTCCTCGGCGTGCTCGAGACGCGCCAGAGCCTCCTCGAAGCGCGCGACCGTCGGGTTCCACAGTCGCGCGTAGACGTTCGACCCGCCCTCGAAGGGGTGGCCGCCGGTCGCGAGGACCTCGTACGACATGCCGCCGAGCTCGATCCCCGGCAGAGGATTGGTCGACGAGAGGTCGAGGGGGAGAGCGTGAACGCCCAGGCTCGCGAGATCGTCGCGGCCGGCGTGCACGGCAAGGCTGTCAGGGTGCAGCGTCATCGATGCCATGGCGATATGGTCAGCGAAATCGCGACGAATGGCAAGTCGAGCCCACCCGCACGTGCACAACTAGCGCAATGTGCTCATCCGGTGAGCAAAGTGGTGACTCCCGGATGCTGCGGGGCGCAGCATCCGCGAATCAGGAGCGCGAGTCCTCGGGGACCGGGATGCGGCCCGTGCGCATGATGCGGTCGAGCAGTGAGTCGAAGTCCGCGGCGAGCTCCTGGGCGGAGTCGCCGGGCCAGATGTGCAGCGGCTTCGCGGCGCCCTGCGCCTGCTGGAGCGAGGTGCGCTCGGGCAGCTGCGGGCTCAACACAAGCGGGCCGAACATGTCGCGGAGCTCCTTGATGCGGAACTGGTGCTCGATCGACTGCGGGCGGACGCGGTTGACCACGATGCCCAGCGGCTGCAGGCGAGGAGAGAGGCCGCGACGGATCTCTTCGATCGCACGCAGGGCGCGGTCGGCGGCGGCCACGGAGAACAGGCCCGGCTCGGTCACGACGATCACGCGGTCGGAGGCCGCCCACGCGGTGCGCGTGAGGGCGTTGAGCGACGGCGCGCAGTCGATGAGCACCAGGTCGTAGTCCGCCTCGATGGTGGCGAGCGCCTCTTCGAGCTTCCAGACGTCGCGGACGCTCGGGTGAGGGCCGTCGAAGTTGATGGCCGACGGGCTGCCGATCATGACGTCGATCGTGCCCGGGTGCACCTTCGCCCAACCGCTGGAGGTGATGGCCTGACGGACCGTCTTCTCCTTGGGATTGGCGAGGACATCTGCGACATTCAGGCGGCCGGCCACCTGGATGTCCATGCCCGTCGAGACGTCGGACTGCGGGTCGAGGTCGACGACGAGCGTGCGGACACCGCGGGCGAAAGCCGCCGACGCGAGTCCGAGAGTCACGGTCGTCTTGCCGACGCCACCCTTGAGCGAGCTGACGGATAGGACGTGCACAAGCCACCACGTTACCGTCCCCTAGGCTGAGAGCACACTCAGCCCGTTTTTCGGGCCCCGCCTGCGCCGCCGCACACGGAGGTCTCATGTTCCGCAAGATCCTGGTCGCGAACCGAGGCGAGATCGCCATCCGGGCATTCCGCGCCGCGTATGAGCTGGGGGCGCGCACTGTCGCGGTGTTCCCCTTCGAGGACCGCGGCTCCCTGCACCGCCAGAAGGCCGACGAGTCGTACGAGATCGGTGAGAAGGGCCATCCGGTCCGCGCGTACCTCGATGTCGACGAGATCGTCCGCGTCGCGCTCGCAGCCGGTGCCGACGCCATCTACCCCGGGTACGGCTTCCTGTCCGAGAACCCGGAGCTCGCCGAGAAGGCGGCCGCGAACGGCATCGCCTTCATCGGACCGCCCTCGAAGGTGCTCGAGATGGCCGGCAACAAGGTCACCGCGAAGCAGCACGCGGTCGCGGCCGGCGTGCCCGTGCTGCGGTCGACGGAGGCATCCGACGACGTCGACGCGCTCCTCGCCCAGGCCGATGACATCGGATTCCCGATCTTCGTGAAGGCGGTCGCCGGCGGCGGCGGACGAGGGATGCGGCGGGTCGAGCGCAAGGAAGAGCTCGCGCCTGCGCTGGCCGAGGCCATGCGCGAGGCGGGCAGCGCTTTCGGCGACGCCCGGGTCTTCCTCGAGCAGGCGGTGCAGCGGCCCCGTCACGTCGAGGTGCAGATCCTCGCCGACAAGACCGGCGAGACCGTGCACCTGTTCGAGCGCGACTGCTCGGTGCAGCGTCGCCACCAGAAGGTGATCGAGATCGCTCCGGCGCCGAACCTCGACCCCGCCATCCGCGATGCGCTCCACGGCTACGCCGTCGCGTTCGCGCGGTCGATCGGCTACGAGAACGCCGGCACCGTCGAGTTCCTCCTCGAGACCGCCGGCCCCCGCACCGGCGAGGTCGTCTTCATCGAGATGAACCCGCGCATCCAGGTCGAGCACACCGTCACCGAGGAGGTGACGGACGTCGACCTCGTGCAGTCGCAGATGCGCATCGCCGCCGGTCAGACGATCGCCGACCTCGGCCTGACGCAGGACCGCATCCAGCTGCGCGGCGCGGCGCTGCAGTGCCGCATCACGACCGAGGACCCGTCACAGGGCTTCCGTCCCGACACCGGGCGCATCACCACGTACCGTTCACCCGGTGGTGCCGGCATCCGTCTCGACGGCGGCACGACCGCTGCCGGCTCGCAGATCAGCCCGCACTTCGACTCGATGCTCGCGAAGCTCACGTGCCGCGGCCGCGACTTCCCGGCCGCCGTCGCGCGCGCCCGTCGCGCTCTGGCGGAGTTCCGCATCCGCGGCGTCGCCACGAACATCCCCTTCCTGCGCGCGGTGCTCGACGACCCCGCCTTCGTCGCGGGCGACGTCAGCACCTCGTTCATCGACGAGCGGCCCGAGCTGCTCACGAGCAATCCGTCGCGCGACCGTGCGACGAAGCTCCTCAACTGGCTCGGCGACGTCACCGTCAACCGCCCGTACGGCGAGAAGCCCGTCTCGGTATCGCCCGGCAGCAAGCTGCCCGCCATCGACCTCTCGTCGCCGCCACCCGCCGGCACCCTCGACCGCCTGCGCGAGCTCGGCCCCGAGGGCTTCGCCCGGGCGCTGCGCGCACAGAGCGGTCTCGCCGTCACGGAGACGACCTTCCGCGACGCGCACCAGTCGCTGCTCGCCACCCGGGTGCGCACGCGCGACCTCGTCCGCGTCGGCCCGCACGTCGCCCGCATGACGCCGCAGCTGCTGTCGGTCGAGGCCTGGGGCGGCGCGACCTACGACGTCGCTCTGCGCTTCCTCGCCGAGGACCCGTGGGAGCGCCTCGAGGCGCTGCGCGCCGCGATGCCGAACATCCCGATCCAGATGCTGCTGCGCGGCCGCAACACCGTCGGCTACACGCCGCGCCCCGTCGAGGTGACCGACGCCTTCGTGCGCGAGGCGGCCGCCACGGGCGTCGACATCTTCCGCATCTTCGACGCCCTGAACGACGTGTCGCAGATGCGTCCGGCCATCGACGCTGTGCGCGCCACGGGCACCGCGATCGCCGAGGTGGCGCTCTGCTACACGTCCGATCTGCTCGACCCGTCCGAGAAGCTGTACACGCTCGACTACTACCTGCGCCTCGCGGAGCAGATCGTCGAGTCGGGCGCGCACATCCTCGCGATCAAGGACATGGCCGGCCTCGTGCGTCCGGCGGCTGCGGCGAAGCTCGTCACGGCTCTGCGCGAGAACTTCGACCTTCCGGTGCACCTGCACACGCACGACACCGCGGGCGGCCAGCTCGCGACGCTGCTCGCGGCGAGTGCCGCGGGAGTGGACGCGGTGGATGCTGCAGCCGCCCCGATGTCGGGAACCACGAGTCAGCCGTCGCTCTCTGCGCTGGTCGCCGCGCTCGCCCACACCGACCGCGACACCGGCCTCAGCCTCCAGGCGGTCAGCGACCTCGAGCCGTACTGGGAGGGCGTGCGCCACCTGTACCGTCCGTTCGAGTCGGGCCTCGCGTCGCCGACGGGTCGCGTCTACCACCACGAGATCCCGGGTGGGCAGCTGTCGAACCTGCGTCAGCAGGCGATCGCCCTCGGCCTCGCCGACGACTTCGAGCTCATCGAGGACATGTACGCCGCGGCCGACCGCATTCTGGGGCGCATCCCCAAGGTGACGCCGTCGTCGAAGGTCGTCGGCGACCTCGCGCTCGCGCTCGTCGCCGTGCGCGCCGATCCGGCCGACTTCGAGGCCAACCCGCAGAACTACGACATCCCGGACTCGGTGGTGGGCTTCATGGCGGGAGAGCTCGGCGACCTGCCGGGTGGCTGGCCCGAGCCCTTCCGCACGAAGGTGCTCGCGGGCCGCACGATCTCGATCGACATCCCGCCGCTCACCGCGGAGGAGCACGAGGGCCTTGCCGGCGACGCCGCGACGCGTCGTCGCACGCTCAACCGCCTGCTCTTCCCCGGACCCGCGCGCGAGTTCGAGAAGACCCGCGAGACCTACGGCGACCTCGCCACCCTCGGCACGCCCGACTACCTCTACGGCCTCAAGCCGGGGGAGGAGCACGTCGCCGAGATCGACCCGGGCGTGCAGCTCTACGTCGGACTCGAGGCGATCGGCGAGGCGGACGACAAGGGCATGCGCACCGTCATGACGACCCTCAACGGTCAGCTGCGTCCCGTGTTCGTGCGCGACCGCAGCATCAAGGTCGAGGCGCGCCAGGCGGAGAAGGCCGACACGTCGAAGCCGGGGCAGGTCGCAGCGCCCTTCTCGGGCGTCGTCACCCTCAAGGCGAAGGCCGGCGACACCGTCACGGCCGGCCAGCCGGTCGCGTCGATCGAGGCCATGAAGATGGAGGCGGCGATCACCGCACCCGTCGACGGCGTCATCGAGCGCCTCGTGATCGCCGAGACCGCGCAGGTCGACGCCGGCGACCTTTTGGTCGTCATCCGTCCGGCGCAGTAACCTGGAGGGCGGCATCCGCCCGAAACGCCGTCTTTTCAGGAGAGCTCCGCAGTGACGCCCGATCGCATCGAACACACGCCCGACGAGCCTGAGAACGGCGTGCTGTCCGACACCGGAAGCATCGACACGACCGGTCTCGGCATCCTGGGTGGTGCGACGGCGCAGGTGAACGTCGAGCTGCCCTCCGAATCCGACGACGACCGTGAGGACGACGGCGTCATCGACGACGAGGTCCCCTTCGTGATCGAGATCCCGGCCGACGCCGATCTTCCGGTCATCGAGGCGGCTCCGGTCGAGGAGTTCCCGACCGAGACCACCGAGGCCGAGATCGTCGAGAACGCCGCCGACCTCGAGGAGTGGACCGTGGAGGGCGAGGGCTTCGCCCCGGCGCCCGCCGTCGAGGACATCGCGGACGCCGAGATCGTCGAGGTCATCGAGGCCGAGTTCGACGTCGAGGACGCCGACGTGGTCGAGGAGGCCGAGCCTGAGCCGGCGGCCGAGCCTGAGCCCGTGGCAGAGGAACCGACGGCCGATGCCGAGGAGCTCGAGCCGGTCTCCGAGGAGCCGGCCTCCGAGGAGCCCGAACCTGTTGCCGACGAGTCCGACGCCGACGCCGACGCCGACGAGCCTGCGGCCTTCGCCGACGAGCCTGTTGCCGCCGCCGAAGAGCCCGAGGCCGTCGCCGGAGAGCCCGTGGCGGAACCCGTGGCGGCCGAGCCCGCACCCGCGGAGCCGGCCGTCGACGAGTTCGAGATCGCCGACTTCGACGCCGTCGACTTCGAGGACGCCGACTTCGACGGCGAGTTCGATCCGGCCGAGTTCGACCTCGAGCTCGCCGACGACGGCGTGGAGGCCGCTCTGGCGGAGAACGCCGCCACAGGAGACGATGTCATCGCGACCGACGACCCCGTGGAGGAGCCCATGAGCGCCAAGACCCCGGCCGACGACGACAAGGCAGCCGCGACCCCGGCGCCGGCAGCGCCCAAGCCGGCGCCCGCCCGGCCATCAGTCCCTGCTGCGGCCGCCGCGGCGAAGACGGCCACCGGCCCGACGCCCGCCACCCGCCGTGAGGCCAACCACACCGGCGCCCAGCCGGTCGTGGAGCGCACGGCCGTCGAGCGTGCGGGCTTCCCTCGCGGCGACGTCGCCCTGACCTCGAAGCGCCTCGGCGAGTTCGAGGCCGGCCGCGAGACCGCGGACCTGCTCACCGCCGATCGGCTGCTCGATCCGCACCAGGTGATCCGTCCCGAGCCCGAGGGCGCGTGGCAGCACTTCGTGTACTCGATCTCGGGCAAGCGCATCAACCTGGGCGACAGCAAGCGTGCGAAGGCCCGCAAGGACCTCGACCGCCGCATCGCGGCCCCGCTCACCGGCGGCGCCCGGTTCGTCCCGGTGCTGTCGCGCAAGGGCGGCGTCGGCAAGACGACCGTGACCACGCTGCTCGGCCAGGCGCTGGCCGACGCCCGCGACGACCGCGTGATCGCCATCGACGCGAACCCCGACCGTGGCACGCTCGCCGAGCGCATCACCCGTGACAGCGGCAAGACCGTGCGCGATCTCGTGCGCATGAGCCCCGAGGTCGTCGGCTTCAACGACCTGTCGGGCATCGTCGCGCGCGACGAGACGCGCCTCGACGTCGTCGCGTCCGACACCGACCCGCGTGTGTCGGAGGCGTTCAACGACGCCGACTACCGGGATGTCGCGGCCCTCGCGGCCCACTACTACTCGGTGGTGCTCACCGACACCGGGACCGGCATCGTCCACTCGGTGATGGGCGCCACGCTCGACCTCGCCGACCAGATCGTGATCGTCGCCGGCCTGAGCGTCGACGAGGCCCGTCTCGCCTCCGAGACGCTGACGTGGCTCGAGACCAACGGCTACGCCGACAAGGTGCGCAGCGCCGTGGTCGTGCTGAACAACGCGCGGCCGGGGCATCCGCTCGTCCAGCTCGATGAGCTGGAATCGCACTTCCGCACCCGCGTGCGCGCGGTCGTGCGCGTGCCGTACGACCCGCACATCGCGGCCGGCAGCGCCATCGTGTTCCGCGAGCTGCAGCCCGCGACGCGCGAGGCCGCCCGTCAGCTCGCCGCGACCGTGGTCGAGGGCCTCCGTTCGCTCGCATCGGCGGCCTGAGGCATCCGATGGCAGTCCGTCCCATCCGTGTCTTCGGCGACCCCGTCCTGAAATCCGTCAGCACCCCCATCGGTGAGATCGACGACGGCGTGCGCGCCCTCGTCCGCGACCTCGTCGACACCGTCGAGCTGCCTGGCCGCGCCGGCGTGGCCGCGCCGCAGATCGGCGTCGGCCTGCGCGCCTTCAGCTACAACATCGACGGCGACATCGGCTACGTCCTCAACCCGGTGCTGGTCGAGGTGTCCGGAGAGCCCGAGGCCATCGGCGAGGGCTGCCTGTCGGTGCCGGGCCTCTGGCACGACGCCGTGCGCTACCCGTGGGCGAAGGTCGTCGGCATCGACCTCGACGGCAACGAGATCGTGCTCGAGGGCGAGGGTCTCCTCGCCCAGGCGCTCCAGCACGAGACCGACCACCTCGACGGCACGCTGTACCTCGATCGCCTCTCGAAGGAGCAGCGTCGCGTCGCGATGCGCGAGATCCGCGAGTCCGACTGGTTCTGAGACACGAAAGAGGAGCGGATGCCGGAGGCCCCGGCATCCGCTCCTCTTCTGTGTCTTCTGAGCTCAGCTGAGCGAGACGTTGGTGGTGTTCACCGGCACCGAGTAGAGCTCTTCGACGTCGGACGCGAAGTCCTCGAGGATCACGTTGCGCTTGATGCTCATCTTCGGCGTGAGGTGTCCGCTGCCTTCCGTCCACTCGGTGGGGAGGATCACGAACTTGCGGATCGACTCGGCGCGCGACACGTTCTTGTTCGCGATGTCGATCGCCCGCTGGACCTCGGCGCGCACGGCGTCGTTCTTCGCGGCGTCGGCGAGTGACATGTCGGCAGGAAGGCTGTTGTTCGACAGCCACGCCGGCAGCATCTCGGGGTCGAGCGTGACCAACGCAGCGATGAAGGGCTTCTGGTCGCCGACGACGACGACCTGGCCCACGATCGGGTTGGCGCGGATGGGATCCTCCAGCGCGGCCGGCGCGACGTTCTTGCCACCCGCGGTGACGAGGATCTCCTTCTTGCGACCGGTGATCGTGAGGAAGCCCTCGTCGTCGAACGCGCCGATGTCGCCGGTCTTGAACCAGTCGCCGTCGAACGTGGCGGCGGTCGCCTCGGGATTGCGCCAGTACTCCTTGAACACGTTGATGCCGCGCACCTGGATCTCGCCGTCCTCGGCGAGACGGACGCCCACGCCCGGGATCACGGGACCGACGGTGCCGATCTTGGACTTGCGCGCCTGGTTGACCGTCGCGGGCGCCGTGGTCTCGGTGAGGCCGTAGCCCTCGAGGATGTTCACCCCGAGGCTGTGGAAGAAGTGGCCGAGTCGCGGGCCGAGCGGTGCCGAGCCCGAGACCGCATAGGCGACGCGTCCGCCCATCGCGGTGCGCAGCTTCGAGTAGACCAGCCGGTCGAAGAGCGCGAACTTGATCTTCGTGCCGAGCGGGATCTTCTTGCCCTCCTGCTGCAGGCGGGAGTGCTCGATCGCGGTGTGGGCGGCGGCGCGGAAGATCTTGCCCTTGCCACCCGCCTCTGCCTTCTGCTCGGCCGAGTTGTAGACCTTCTCGAACACGCGCGGGACGGCCAGGAGGAACGTCGGCTTGAACGAGCCGAGGGCGGGCAGCAGCTGCTTCGTGTCGGGCTGGTGGCCCGTCTTCACGCCCGCCTGGATGTCGAGGATCGAGATGAACCGCGCGAACACGTGGGCCGTCGTGATGAACAGCAGCGTCGAGGCGCCCGGCGTCTCGAAGACCTCGCGGTTGGAGCGGGCGGCGTTGCGCGTGAGCTCGACGAAGTTGCTGTGGGTGAGCACGCAGCCCTTGGGGCGCCCGGTCGAGCCGGACGTGTAGATGAGGGTCGCGATGTCGGCGCCGTTGGCGAGGTTGCGACGCCGCTCGATCTCGTCGTCCGAGACGCCGGCACCCTCGGTGACGAGCTTGTCGAGGTCGCCGCTGTGCATCTCCCACGCGGAGCGGATGAGCGGCAGCTCAGCACGGGCCTCGGCGAAGCGGGCGGTGTGGTCGGGAAGCTCGGTGATGATCGCCACGGCGCCCGAGTCGGTGAGGTTCCACGCGATCTGCGCGCTCGAGCTGGTCTCGTAGATCGGCACCATGACCGCGCCGGCATAGAACAGCGCGAAGTCGACGAGCGTCCACTCATAGGTGGTGCGGGCGATGAAGCCCACCTTGTCGCCGGGCTCGATGCCACCGGCGACGAAGCCCTTGGCCAGTGCGATGACCTGCTTCTGGAACTCGGCAGCCGTGATGTCGCGCCAGCCGTCGCCCTCGGGCACGGCGAACAGCGCGAGGTTCGGCGTCGCCTTGACGCGCTCGACCAGGAGGTCGGTGATGTTCGCCTGCGGGTCGGCGGGGACGATAGCGGGGACTTCGAATTGAACCACGGCAGCTCCTTCGGTACCGGACGACTTAATCTCGGGTGGATCTCATCCGAGTCTAATCAGGTGTCACATCGGACTCAGCGGGGGATGTGGAGAGCACTGCCTGGATAGACTTCAAGGCGCTGTCGCGCGTGCGGCGGATGGAGAGGGAGAACGTGCTCAAGGTCGGCATCGACATCGGCGGAACCAAGATCGCGGGCGGGGTCGTCGACTCCGACGGCACCATCGTCGAACAGCTCCGCGTCGACACCCCCACCGACACCGCCGCGCTCGCCCAGGCCGTGGTCGACATGGCCCGCTACTTCCGCGGCGCGCACGACGTCGCCGCCGTGGGTGTCGCGGCGGCCGGCTTCATCGATCGCGACCGGGCGACCGTCATCCACGCCCCCAACATCGCGTGGCACAACGAGCCGCTCAAGGCGACCCTCGAAGCGGGCATCGGCCTGCCGGTCACCATCGAGAACGACGCGAACGCCGCCGGGTGGGCCGAGTTCCGCTTCGGTGCCGGCCGCGGCGTCGAGCACATGGTGATGCTCACGATGGGCACCGGCGTCGGCGGCGCCATCGTCCTCGACGGCGAGCTCTTCCGCGGTGGTCACGGCGTCGCCGCCGAGCTCGGCCACATCCGCTTCATCCGCGACGGCATCCTGTGCGGCTGCGGTCAGCACGGATGCCTCGAGCAGTATGCATCCGGCCGCGCACTGCAGCGCGAGGCCAACGACATCGCCGACGGCGGCGGCATCGGCGCCGCGCTGGCGGCCCACCGCGCCGAGAACGGCAAGATCAGCGGACCGGCGGTGTCGCGCCTCGTGCTCGCGGGCGACCCCGGCGCCGCCGAGGCGCTGCGTCGCGTCGCGACCGCGCTCGGCGAGGCATGCGGCGGCTTCCAGGCCGTGCTCGACCCCGAGCTCTTCGTCATCGGCGGCGGGGTCGCCCAGCTCGGCGACGCCCTGCTCGAGCCGATGCGCGTCGCGTACGAGAAGTCGCTGCCGGGCTACGGCGACCGGCCGATCGCGACCTTCAAGATCGCGAAGCTCGTCAACGACGCGGGCCTCATCGGAGCGGCCGATCTCGCGGGGACAGAGGCGTAGCGCGATGTTCTACTGGCTGATGAAATACGTGGTCATCGGACCGATCGTCAAGGCGATCTGGCGCCCGTGGATCGTCGGCCGTCGCAACGTCCCCGCCGAGGGAGCCGCGATCCTCGCGAGCAACCACCTCTCGTTCGTGGACTCGATCTTCCTGCCGCTCATGCTCGACCGGCCGGTCGCGTTCCTCGCCAAGAGCGACTACTTCACCGGCAAAGGTCTCAAGGGCTGGGCGACCCGCATGTTCTTCAAGGGCACGGGTCAGCTCCCCATCGACCGTTCGGGCGGCAAGGCGTCCGAGGCATCCCTCAACACGGGACTGCAGGTGCTGGGTCGGGGTGACCTCCTCGGCATCTACCCCGAGGGCACCCGCAGCCCCGACGGCAAGCTCTACCGAGGCCGCACCGGAATCGCACGCATGGCGCTCGAAGCACACGTGCCGGTGGTGCCCGTGGTCATGGTCGACACCGACACGATGATGCCGATCGGCACCACGGTGCCTCGGATCGTGCGGGTCGGCATCGTCGTGGGCGAGCCGCTCGACTTCTCGCGCTTCGAGGGTATGGAGGGCGACCGCTACATCCTGCGCTCGATCACCGACGAGATCATGGTCGCGCTGCAGCGGCTGGGGGAGCAGGAGTACGACGACGTGTACGCGTCGACCGTCAAGGACCGGCTCAAGACGAAGACCCGCTGAACGCGGAGCAGCCGGTCGTCACGCGGCGCCGGTGCCCCGCGTCCCGCGGCTAGAATCGGGGGATGCTCCAGCACCTCGACGCACTCGACCATTGGCGGACCCTGCCCATCAAGCAGCAGCCGCAGTGGTATGACGCGGACGCGGTGGCGGAGGCATCCGCCGAACTGGCGACCCTGCCGCCGCTCGTCTTCGCCGGTGAGGTCGACAACCTCCGCGACCGCCTCGCGCGTGCCGCGTCGGGCAATGCGTTCCTGCTCCAGGGCGGCGACTGCGCCGAGACCTTCGCCGGGGCGACCGCCGAGCAGATCCGCAACCGCATCAAGACGGTCCTGCAGATGGCCGTCGTGCTCACGTACGGCGCCTCGATGCCCGTCGTCAAGATGGGCCGCATGGCGGGTCAGTTCGCCAAGCCCCGTTCGAGCGACACCGAGACCCGTGGCGACGTCACCCTGCCGGCCTACCGCGGCGACATCGTCAACGGCTACGACTTCACCGAGGCGTCGCGCAAGGCGGATCCGAACCGGCTGCTCAAGGGCTACCACACGGCCGCGTCGACCATCAATCTCATCCGCGCGTTCACACAGGGCGGCTTCGCCGACCTCCGCGAGGTGCACTCCTGGAACAAGGGCTTCGCGCAGAACCCCGCCAACCAGCAGTACGAGCGCCTCGCGACCGAGATCGACCGCGCCATCAAGTTCATGGAGGCCGCCGGCGCCGACTTCGACGAGCTGAAGCGCGTCGAGTTCTACACCGGTCACGAGGGCCTGCTCATGGACTACGAGCGGCCCATGACGCGCATCGACTCGCGCACGAACACGCCGTACAACACGTCGGCGCACTTCCTGTGGATCGGCGAGCGCACCCGCGAACTCGACGGCGCGCACGTCGACTACTTCTCGAAGATCCGCAACCCCATCGGCGTGAAGCTCGGCCCGACCACGTCGCCCGACACGGCGCTCGCGCTCATCGACAAGCTCGACCCGAACCGCGAGCCCGGCCGCCTCACGTTCATCACGCGCATGGGCGCCGGCAAGATCCGCGACGCGCTGCCGCCGCTGCTCGAGGCCGTGAAGGACTCGGGCGCGACCCCGCTGTGGGTCACCGACCCGATGCACGGCAACGGCATCACGACCCCGACCGGCTACAAGACGCGTCGCTTCGACGACGTCGTCGACGAGGTCCGCGGCTTCTTCGAGGCGCACCGCTCGGTCGGCACGTTCCCCGGCGGCATCCACGTCGAGCTCACCGGTGACGACGTCACCGAGTGCCTCGGCGGCTCCGAGCAGATCGACGAGGCGACCCTCGCGACCCGCTACGAGTCGCTGTGCGACCCGCGCCTGAACCACATGCAGTCGCTCGAGCTCGCCTTCCTCGTCGCCGAGGAGCTCGAGAAGCGCTGACCTCTCGCGCCTGACGCGAAGAAGATCCCGGATGCCTCGCCTCGAGGCATCCGGGATCTCGCTGTTCTGCGTCAGAGGGCGGCGGCGATGCGCAGCGAGATGACGGTGCCCTTGGGCTGCATGTCGCCGGCGTCCGGCTTCTGCGACTCGACCTTGGTGAACGGGTCGGGGAAGGCGTCCCAGCGGTCGTCGTAGTCGATCGTGAAGCCGGCGTCAGCGGCGGCCTGCCGGGCCTCGGCGAGCGTCATGCCCTCGAAGTCGGGGACCTCGAACAGTGCGGGACCGGTCGACACGACGAGGGTCACGGTGTCGCCGGGGGCGAGCGGGGTGCCGTCCTCCTTGCCGACCAGGCGGATGACGCGGTCGGCCTTCACCGAGTCGCTGGACTCGGTCTGACTGGGGTCGGCGACGACGAGCCCGAGACCCTCGAGCGTGCTGCGCGCCTTGCCTTCGCTCTCGCCCGCGACGTTCGGGATGGGCCCGAGCGACACCTGCAGACGTGCGGTGTCACCCTGGTGGACGGTGCAGCCGTCCAGGCACGCGACGTCCTGCGATCCGTCGTCGGGCGCGCCCGCCGGGCGGATGACCACGCCGATCACGACGTCGGGGGCGGCGTCGGTGAAGAACTTGGCGCTCTCGTCGGGCACGGATACGGACTGGGCCTGCAGAGCCGCGCGCGCGTCGGCATCGGGCATTCCCGAGAACGACGGGAACGTCGCCTCCTGCGGGCCGAGCGAGACGTAGACGTTCACCTCGGCGCCCTTGTCGACGCGGGTGCCGCCGCCGGGGTCGCTGCGGATGACCTGACCCGTCGCGACCTCGAGGCTGTACTCGCCCTGCTGCACGGCGACGAGGGAGTCCTGCTGGAGGCGCGCGGACGCCTCGTCGAAGCTCATGCCCGTGACATCGGCGACGGCGACCATCGACCCGGGTCCGGAACCGAACCACCACCCGAGCCCGCCCGCGAGCGCCGCGAGCACGAGCGCGAGCACGATGAGCCAGGCGCCCCGGGACCGGCGGCGCTGCGTGGCGCGGCGCAGCCGGCCGGCGTTGTCGACCTCCGCCATCGTCGCGATGGGTCCGGTCGGGGTTCCGGGCAGCACCGCCGTGAGTTCGCCGGTCGCGGCGACGTCGTCGCGGACGATGCCGATCGGGCCGGTGCGGGTGACGACGGGGGAGATGCCCAGTTCGCGCTCGATGTCGTGCAGGCGCTGCAGCATCTCGCGCGCATCGACGGGCCGCTCGTCCGGCGACTTCTCGGTCGCCCACAGCACGAGCTCGTCGAGGGGCTCGGGAACGCCCGGGTTCTTGACGCTCGGGCGCGGCACCGAGTCGGTGGCGTGCTGGAACGCGATCTGCATCGGCTGCTCGCCCTTGTAGGGCTGCTCACCGGTGAGCATCTCGTACAGCATGATGCCGATGGCGTAGATATCGCTGCGGGCGTCGGCCGTGCCGCGCGTGACGAGCTCGGGGGCGAGGTACGCGATCGTGCCGAGCAGCTGCGCGCCCGACGCGGTGTTCGCGGTCGTGGCCCGCGCGAGGCCGAAGTCGCCGATCTTGATGCGGCCGTCCTCGGCGAGGAGCACGTTCTCGGGCTTGACGTCGCGGTGCACGATGCCGGCCTTGTGTGCGGCGGCGAGGCCCGACAGCACGGCGTCGAGGATCGACACCGCCTGCGGGATGGTCAGCCGGCGCTGCTCGCGCAGAAGCTCGCGCAGCGTGATGCCGGGCAGGTATTCCATGACGAGGTACGCCATGTCGCCGTCCTGGCCCTGATCGAACACGTTGACGACGTGCGGATCGGCGAGGCGGGCGGCCGCGCGGGCCTCCTGGATGAACCGGCTCTGGAAGACCGTGTCATCGCTCAGATGCGAATGCATCACCTTGAGCGCGACCCGCCGCTCCAGGCGCAGATCGGTCGCCACGTACACCGTGGCCATGCCGCCGCGGGCGATGCGAGCACGCACCCGGTACCGGCCGTCGACGAGACGGCCGATCAGCGGGTCCGTCTGCTGACTCGTGCTCACCCTGAGAGTCTACGGATCCGTGCCTGCGAGCCGGCGGAGCGGCTCACCCGGCGAGACCGCATTGTGACGGATGCCTCGGCTCAGCCGAGCGCCGCGAGCCAGGAGTGGGCCGAAGCCTCCCACTTCGCATACGCGTCGGGGTACGCCGAGATCTGCACGGCCTGAGCGGCCTGTGTGAAGGTCAGGCTCTCCCAGCCGGGGATGTCGAGCAGTCCGCGCGTGCGCGACCCGTTGGGGTCGCCGGCGCCGCCGAAGAAGACGCGCGTCGCGCGCGCGGCATCCTGCACCTCCGCGGCGGTGCCCCAGCCGTAGCTGGGACGCTGCTGGAACAGGCCGAGCGAATCGCGGTCGCCGTACGTCACATTGCGCAGCGACGACTCCTGCATCGCGGTGCCGAGGGCGATGGCGATGCCGCGGTTCGAGACGCCGAGTTCACGGCCGATGCGGACGATCAGCTGCGCGTTGGCGGCCTGCTCGGCGGTGAGCCCGGGCACCGCCGGCGCCGAGCCCGGGATCTTGATGGTCTGCCCGGGGTAGATGATCGACGACCAGCCGAGCCCGTTGGCCGAGAGCACGGCGTTCGTCGTCACGCCGTACCGCTTCGCGATCGAGCTGATCGTCTCGCCGGCCGCGATGGTGTGCGAACCGCCCGCGGACGTGTTCGGCGCCGGGGCGGGTGCCGGTGCGGGTGCCGGTGCGGGAGCGGATGCCGCGGGTGCGGCCGCGCCGGGGATCTTGATGGTCTGCCCGGGGTAGATGATCGACGACCAGCCGAGCCCGTTGGCCGAGAGCACGGCGTTCGTCGTGATGCCGTGCCGCTTGGCGATCGCGCTGACCGTGTCGCCGCCCTGCACGGTGTACGTGCCGGTGGACGGGGCAGGTGCGGGCGCAGCCGGCGCCGGAGCTGCGGCGGCCGCTGCGCTGAGCTTGAGCACCTGGCCCGGGTAGATGGTCGACGACCACCCGAGCCCGTTGAGGGCGAGCACGTCGTTGGTGCGGAGCCCGAAGCGCGCCGCGATGCGGCTCACGGTGTCGCCGCGCTGCACGGTGTACGTCGCGGGTGCGGTCTCGGTGGTCACGCGAACGGCGGGCAGTGCGGCGACGCGGGGGACACCCGCGGCCGTCGCGCCGAACGTGCGCGGCACGCTCAGGGGCGCAGCATCCGTCGTCGCCGCATGAGCGGGCACCGCCGACAGCGTCAATGCGATCGACCCTGCGACGGCCACCGGCACACCGGTGAGGAGTGCGCGCGACGGGATGCCTGCCTGCTGGACACGATTCCTGGTACTGCGGACCTGTCGCACGAGTTTCCCCCCTCAGTCGACTCCGAGAACCGTGTCACGGATGTTTATTGGTGTCAACAGGTGTTATGAGGAGGGGTTTCTGTTGCTGATGTGGCCAGAGTGCGGTGGACGAGTGCCCGATCCGATCTGAGATAGTTGCTTTCGTGACCTCTGACGCTGCTCCGCGCTTCGAGACCGATTGGCTCACCCTGCCCGACCTCGGGGAGGTGCTCGGCGAACCGCTCGGCCGCGTTCGCCGGCTGCTCGACGACTACTACCTCGTCGGGTCCAAGCGCGACGGCGTCTTCAAGGTGCCGTCGGTGTTCGTGGTCGACGGGCATCCGCTGTCGTCGCTGCGGGGCACCGTGTTCGTGCTGCACGACGCCGGCTTCTCGGACGACGAGGCGATCGACTGGCTGCTGTCTCCGGAGGAGTCCCTCGGCCATGCCCCGATCGAGTCGCTCCTCGCCGGGCGCAAGAGCGAGGTCCGCCGGGTCGCGCGCACCCTCGCCTGACTCAGGTCGTGCGGACTGTCGCGGCCCGCGCGAGGTCGCGCAGCTCGCCGACGGCCGCGTTGCCCAGCCGTGCCCCCGAGAGGGCGCGATCGGCCTCGTGGGCGTAGTCGGCGATGAGCCGCTCGACACGGTCGAGCGCTCCGGTGTCGATGATCGTCTGCTGCAGCGACGCGATCTGCGCCGCGTCGAGATCGGGGTCGCCGACGAGCTCGTCGACGATGCCGCGCGCGTTGGGCGCGAGCGCCTCCCGGGCGTACGCGATGAGGACGGTGCGCTTGCCCTCGCGCAGGTCGTCGCCCGACGGCTTGCCGGTGGCGGCCTCGTCGCCGAACACGCCGAGCACGTCGTCGCGCAGCTGGAACGCCATCCCGAGCGGATGCCCGAACGCGGCGAGGGCGGCTGCTTGCGCAGCATCCGCTCCCGCGAGCGCCGCGCCGATCGCGAGCGGCTGCTGCACGCTGTAGCGCGCGGATTTGAAGGACGCCACGCGCAGCGCCCGCTCGGCGTGACGGTCGTCGGGCTCGCTCGCGAACGCGGACTCCTCGGCGACGTCGAGGAACTGCCCGAGCGTGACCTCGCGGCGCATCAGCGCGTACTGGCCCCGCGCGGCCGCAGCCCGTTCGGCGGAGGTCTCGGCGAGGCCCTCCTCGAGGAGGTCGTCGCTCCACGCGACGAGCAGATCGCCGAGCAGGATCGCGCCCGAGCGGCCGAAGGCATCGGCATCGCCGAGCCAGCCCGAGCCGCGGTGCCCGGCCTCCAGGGCGCGATGCGCCGACGGGCGGCCGCGGCGCGTGTCGGAGTTGTCGATGAGGTCGTCGTGCACGAGGGCCGCCGCGTGGAACACCTCGAGGGCGGCGGCCGCGGCGATGACCGCGGCGGGCGGCGCGCCGGCGGGACCCGTGGCTTCCTCCACTGCCCTCCACCCGGAGAGGCAGAAGCGTCCGCGAAGGCGCTTTCCGCCGGTGACGGCAGCCGCCCCTGCGGCGACGAATCGCGCCGCTTCGGGGCCCGCGTCTGCCACACTCCCGCGTTGAGCCGAGATGAACATGTCCACTCGCTGGGAAATGGCTTCGATCGGCTCAACAGGGGCGGACACGGGCCTAGCCTAGTGAGGAACGGCACGCGTACAATCGAGCCACCGAAGTACAGAGGGGGAAGCATGCCACTCTCCGAACAGGAGCAGCGCCTGCTGGACGAGATGGAACGCCATCTCATGCGCAACGACGCGGATGTCGTCAGCGCGCCCCGCGACGGACGCACTCTGAGCTATCGCAACATCGTCTACGGCACGATCCTCGTGCTGCTCGGACTCGGCGGTCTCATCGTCGGGGTATCGCAGCAGTTGATCGTCGTCGGCGTCATCGGATTCGTCGTGATGCTGGGCGGGGTGCTCCTCGCCGTCACGCCGGGCCGTGGTCCCGGCAAGATGCGCGTCGAGCCCGACCGACCGGCCAAACCCCAGAACAGCTCTTCGTTCATGGACCGCATGAACGACCGCTGGGACAAGCGGCAGGAGGAGCGCTGAGCGTCCCCGCCGCCTGAACCGGCACGAGAAGCACCGACCTTCGGGTCGGTGCTTTTTTGTTGCCCTCGCACCGTCCCTACATGCCCTCGGGAGGGGAGCGGGGAAGCGCCAGATCACAAATCGGTAGCGAAGTGGAGGAGAGTGGAGTAAAGTGGCGCACAACCCGGGGGGCCGGACGAAGGGGGTGTGATGTACCGATGCTTTTGGGCACGCACACACCCAAGCTCGATGACAAAGGGCGCGTCATCCTCCCGGCGAAGTTCCGCGACGACCTTGGTGGGGGTGTCGTCGTGACGCGCGGACAGGATCGCTGCCTGTACGTGTTCAGCGAGAAGGAGTTCGAACGGGTGCACGACCGCATCCGCGAGGCGCCTCTTGCGAACAAGCAGGCGCGCGACTTCCTGCGCATGTTCCTCTCCGGCGCGAGCGCCGAGAAGCCCGACAGTCAGAACCGCATCACGATCCCCCCTCCGCTGCGCGCATACGCCGGCTTGGAGCGCGACCTCGTCGTCACCGGCGTAGGCGCTCATGCCGAGATCTGGGACGCCACGGCGTGGAACACCTACGCCGAGGCCAACGAAGAGAGCTACGCCGAGCTGGAGCAGGAGGTGATTCCGGGCCTGTTCTGAGCCCTCGGCCGTGACTCCCAGCTGCTCGTGCCCTGTCGCCACTTCCCCGGTGCCAGGTCGGAGCGGATGGGGATCAGGGCCTGGGGACCAGGACTGCCAGGTGACCATGAACCTGCGCGACATCCACACCCCGGTCATGCTGGAGCGCTGCATCGAGCTGCTGGCTCCCGCGCTCGAGCGCGACGGCGCCGTCTTCGTCGATGCCACGCTCGGCATGGGCGGGCATTCCGAGGCCTTCCTGCAGCGCTTCCCGAAGCTTCAGCTCGTCGGCCTCGACCGCGACACCGACGCCCTCCGCATCGCGGGGGAGCGTCTCGCACCCTTCGGCGACCGCGTGCACCTCGTGCACACCGTCTACGACGGCATCGAGGATGCGGTGACAGCCAGCGGGTTCGCGGCAGCTGACGGCATCCTGTTCGATCTGGGCGTCTCGTCGCTGCAGCTCGACGTCCCAGGCCGCGGCTTCGCGTACGCACAGGATGCACCGCTCGACATGCGCATGGACCAGTCGGCGGGCACGACGGCGGCCGACATCCTCGCCACCTACGGCGAAGGCGATCTGCGGCGCATCTTCGAGCGCTACGGCGAGGAGAAGCTCGCCGGCCGCTATGCCCGCGCGATCATCGCCGCACGTGCCGAGGCGCCGATCGATCGGTCCGGCCGGCTGGTCGAGATCCTGCAGGCGGCGACGCCGGCCGCCGTGCAGCGCACGGGACACCCTGCCAAGCGCGTGTTCCAGGCGCTGCGCATCGAGGTCAACCGCGAGCTGTCCGTGCTCGAGCGCGCCGTGCCCTCGGCCCTCGGCATCGTGCCGGTCGGCGGCCGCATCGTCGTGCTGTCGTACCAGTCCCTCGAGGATCGCCTCATCAAGCGCGCGTTCGCCGAGGCTTCGGCGTCGACCGCGCCCAAGGGCCTGCCCGTCGAGCTGCCGGAGCACGCGCCCAAGTTCCGACTGCTCGTCAAAGGTGCCGAGCTCGCCACCGACGAGGAGCGCGCGGTCAATCCGCGCGCGACGCCGGTGCGCCTCCGAGCCGCTGAGCGCGTGAGGCCCGAGCACGCGGAGGGTGCCTCATGAGCACGATCGCGAACGCCGTGACCACTCGTCTCGGGAGGACCGTCGCTCCGGAGAGGACGGATGCCCCGCGCCGCCGCCTGCGGGTGCTCGATGCGCCGGCGCGCCGGCGTCGCCCGAAGCTCTTCTACGGCATCGTCGCGGTGCTGGGGGCATTCCTCATCGGCGCCGCCCAGATGTCGCTGTCGATCATGACGACGCAGGGGACGTACGAGATCGCCGCCCTGACGAAGGAGCAGCGCGACCTCACGTACGAGAAGCAGATCCTCTACGACGACGTCGCGGGGCTCAGCTCGCCGCAGTACCTGGCGGCGAACGCCGCGGCCCTCGGCATGGTCATCAACGAGGCGCCCAGCTATCTGCGGCTGAGCGACGGAGCGATCCTCGGTCCGTCCGAGGTCGCCATGGGCACGTCGTCGGTCGACGCGATCGGCCGCGGATCCGTGCCCAACGCGCTCATCACCAACACACCTCTGGTGACCGTGCCCGACGCCACGATCGACGGGCTGCCGGTCCAGGTCGACGAGACGCCCGACGGCGGAGTCGGCAACACTCCGCCCCCGCTCACGGACGGATTGCCCACCCCGAGCACACACTGAAGCGACGACGCCGAGCCGAGAACCGATCGAGACGCCCCACTGCACGAGGCGCAGAGCACGAGACGCAGATGACGACACGAAGCACGAGAAGCCCCCGCCGCCGCACCGTGGTGGCCCTCGCCGTCGTCCTGGCAGTGCTGGCAGGATTCATCGTCCGGCTCGTCGACATCCAGGTCGTGAACGCCGACGACCACATCAAGGACTCGCTCGACGTCGCCTTCGCGGGCCAGCAGACGCTCTACGGCACGCGCGGTTCGATCGTCGACACGAACGGGCAGACCCTGGCGGGCAGCATCCTCCGCTACGACTGCCAGCTGTCGCCGCTGCTCATCACCCAGATCGACGAGCAGGTGCTCGAGAAGAAGTCGGACGACCGGCTCTGGGCGGACGTGTCGAACGACGTGGCCGAGATCACGGGCCAGACGCCGGAAGAGGTCCGCGCGATCGTCGGCACCGCTCTCGCGGAGGACCCGAACTCGCAGTACGCGGTGCTCAAGAAGGGGGTCTCGACCGAGCAGTTCCGCGCCCTCGCCGACCTCAAGACGCCCTACATCGCGTGCGTCTCGCACCCGGCGCGCACATACCCCGACGGTGCGGTCGCCGGCAATCTCATCGGCTTCGTCGGCTCCGACGGGACGCCGCTCGAGAGCCTCGAGCAGTCGCAGAACGCCTGCCTCGCCGCGACCGACGGCACGCGGACGTACGAGAAAGGCAAGGACGGCGTCGTCATCCCGGGCACCCAGCAGGAGACACCCGCGACGGACGGCGGCACGCTGCAGCTGACGATCGACCGCGATCTGCAGTGGTACATGCAGCAGCTCATCGCCGAGCAGACGCAGACGATGGCCGCGCAGCGCGGCGCGATCCTCGTCTACGAGGTCAAGACCGGCAAGGTCCGCGCGGCCGCCGAGTATCCGACCGTCGACCCCAACGACTTCGAGGCCGCCGAGGTGAAGGACCGCACGAGCAGCATCTTCCTCGGCACGTTCGAGCCGGGGTCCACCTTCAAGGGCCTGACAGCGGCGACGGTCATCGACGCCGGGGGGCAGACGCCGAACTCCACCGTCGTCGCCTCGAGCCTCGAGAACTTCGACGGGGGCGCGCGCGTGCGCGACTCGTTCCAGCACCCGGCGAACACCTACACCCTCACCGGCGTGCTCATCGACTCCTCGAACGCGGGCATCTCGAAGTTCAGCCAGAAGGTCGACAAGCAGACGCGCTACGACTACTTCAAGCGGTTCGGGATCGGCGACAGCACGGCCTCCGGGTATCCCGGCGAGGGGCAGGGTCTCATCTACCCCGCGGACCAGTGGGGCGCGCAGACCACCCTCAACACCTCGTTCGGTCAGGGCGTCACGACGACCATGCCCGAGCTCGCCCGCGCGTACGGCGCGATCGTGAACGGCGGCGTCAAGATGCCGCTGCAGATCATCGAGTCGTGCACGAAGGCCGACGGCACCGTCGTCGAGCCCGAGGTGGCGGAGCCCGAGCGGGTCATCAGCGAGGGCACTTCCGCCGAGATGCGCGAGATGCTCGAGAACGTGTTCCTGCAGGCCCCATACGCCAAGACGGTCGCCATCCCCGGCTACCGCCTCGGCGGCAAGACGGGCACCGGTGAGAAGAGCGACGGCCAGGGCAACTACAAGGCCGGCGTGTACTACACGACGATGGTCGGATTCGCCCCCGCCGACGACCCCGAATACGTGGTCGTCGTCACGCTCGACGAGCCGACGAAGGTAACATCGTCTGCGGCCAACGCGACCGCGTTCCAGAAGGCCATGACCCAGGTTCTCAAGACCTACCGCGTCATGCCCTCGACGACGTCGCCGGAGCTGCTGCCCAAGTTCGGGTAGTGTCCCGAGCTTCCGGAGTTCCCCACATGATCGCGCTCAACATCGCCCAGATCGCCCATGCCGTTTCGGGCGAAGTGCACCTCGAGAACGGCGACACCCTCGACACCGTCGTGTCGGGGGCCGTCGACACCGACTCCCGCCTCATCGAGCCCGGCGGCGTCTTCGTCGCCAAGCCCGGCGAAGAGACCGACGGGCACCTGTTCGTCGGCGCAGCCGTCGAGAACGGCGCCGCCCTGGCCCTCGTCGAGCGGCGGGTCGAGGCATCCGTGTCCCAGATCGTCGTGGCCGACGTCGTCGAGGCCATCGCGGCCCTCGCGCGCGAGGTCGTGAAGACGGTTCGGGATGCTGGCGACCTGCGCGTCGTCGGCATCACCGGGTCCAACGGCAAGACCACGACGAAGAACCTGCTCGCCCGCATCCTGGAGGGAGAGGGCGAGACCGTCTCTCCGAAGGCGTCGTTCAACAACGAGGTCGGCGCACCGCTCACGATGCTGCGCGTCACCGGCACCACGAAGTACCTCGTCAGCGAGTTCGGCGCGAGCGCGCCGGGGGAGATCGCCCGCCTCGCGGGACTCGTCGACCCCGATGTCGGCGTCGTGCTGATGGTCGGCATGGCGCACGCCGGCGGTTTCGGCGGGATCGAGGCGACCTTCCACGCGAAGTCGGAGCTCGTGCGCGCGCTGAGCGCCGGCGGAGTGGCGGTGCTGAACGCCGACGACGCGCGCGTCGCCGCGATGGCGCCGATCGCCGCCGAGCAGGGCGCCTCGGTGCGCTGGTTCGGCCGCGGGCCTGCCGCCACCGAAGTGCGTGCCGACGACGTCGTGGTCACGGCATCCGGCACCTCGTTCACCGTGACCGCCGACGGCGTCTCGCTGCCGCTGCGCCTGCGGGTGCTGGGCGAGCACCACGTCATGAACGCGCTGGCCGCGATCGCCGCGGCCACGACCCTGGGCGTCTCGCTCGCCGACGCCGTCGCGCGCCTGGAGACCGTCGAGATCGCCGAGCGGTGGCGCATGCAGCCTCTCGGATCGGATCGCGTGCGGATCATCAACGACGCCTACAACGCGAGCCCCGACTCGATGGCCGCCGCCCTGCGCACGCTCGCGCAGATCACCGGCCCCGATGAGCGCACCGTCGCCGTGCTGGGCGCGATGAGCGAGCTCGGCGAGTACGCCGAGGAGGAGCACGACCGGGTCGGCCTGCTCGCCGTGAGGCTCGGCATCCAGCGCATCGTCGTCGTGGGCGACCCGGCGCGCCGCATGTTCCTCGAGGCCGTCGCGCAGGGCTCGTGGGACAACGAGGCGGTCTTCTTCTCGACCGCCGACGAGGCGTTCGAGTACCTGCAGGGCGAGCTGCGCGACGGCGATCGCGTGCTCGTGAAGTCGTCGAACTCCGCCGGGCTCCGGTTCCTCGGCGATCGTCTGGGAGAATCGTTCTCGTGAGATCACTCCTTACCGCGGCGGCGATCTCGCTGGCATTCACCCTCTTCCTCACCCCTGTGTTCCTGCGGCTCTTCCGCAAGTGGGGCTGGGGCCAGGTGATCCGGACGCCGGAAGACATCCGCAACCCCAACCACCAGACCAAGCGCGGCACGCCCACGATGGGCGGCACGATCTTCATCGTCGGCACGATCGTCGGCTACCTGGTCGGGTGCTACGTCGGCAACAACCCGCCGACCGTCTCGGGCCTGCTCGTCATCTGGATGATGGTCGGCCTCGGCGCGGTCGGCTTCATCGACGACTACATGAAGGTGCGTCAGCAGAAGTTCATGGGCCTGAGCGGCTGGCGCAAGGTCGCCGGTCAGGTCGCGGTCACAGTGCCGTTCGGCATCGTCGCGCTGAACTTCCCCAACCAGTTCGACCAGACGCCCGCGTCGCCGTACATCTCGGTGTTCCGTGACGTGCCGGCGCTTGGCTTCATGACCCTCGGGCTCATCATCGGCTGGATCCTGTACCTCGCGTGGATCACGTTCATCGGCGTCGCCTTCTCCAACAGCACGAACGTGACCGACGGCCTCGACGGCATGGCCGCGGGCGCGGCGATCTTCGTCGTCGGCGCCTACAGCCTCATCGCGTTCTGGCAGTTCAACCAGGCGTGCTGGGGCGGCGACGCCCTCTCGGCGGCGGCGAAGGCCGCGTGCTACCCGACGCGCGACCCGTTCGACCTCGCGATCATCTCGGCGTCCTTCGTCGGCGCGCTCGTCGGGTTCCTCTGGTGGAACGCCCCCAAGGCCAAGGTCTTCATGGGCGACGTGGGATCGATGGCGATCGGCGGCGTCATCGCCGCGATGGCGATCCTCACCCGCACCGAGCTGCTCGCCGTGCTGGTCGCCGGCGTCTTCATCATCGGCCCCGGCTCGGTGATCCTGCAGCGCCTCTACTTCAAGATCACGCGCGGTAAACGGCTGTTCCTCATGAGCCCGTTCCACCACCACCTCGAGCTGCGGGGCTGGTCGGAGGTCACGATCGTCGTGCGCATGTGGATCATCGCCGGCCTCCTGGCGGTGTCGGGCGTCGGATTCTTCTACGTCGAATGGCTCTCTCGCTCATGACCTCGGAACGCCTGCGCACCCTCACCAGCTGGAACGCCGATTGGAAGGGCCTGCGGGTCGCCGTGCTCGGCCTGTCGGTCACCGGCTTCTCCGTCGCCGACACCCTCACCGAGCTCGGCGCGGACGTTCTCGTCGTGACCGAGAAGGCCGACGAGGAGTACGCGCGCCTCCTGCCCGTCATCGGCGCACGCCTCTGGACCGGGTCGCTGGAGTCGGTTCCCGCCGACCTCGTCGAGTTCGCGCCCGAGGTCGTCGTGGCGTCGCCGGGCTTCGCGCCGAGGCATCCGCTCATCTCGTGGGCGCGGGAGAACGACATCGAGCTGTGGGGCGACGTCGAGCTCGCGTGGCGCGTGCGCGACAAGGTGGTCAGGGCCGACGGCACGCCCGCCGACTGGATCCTCATCACCGGCACCAACGGCAAGACCACGACCACGCGACTCACGGCGACGATGCTCGTCGCCGGCGGTCTGCGCGCCGCGCCGGTCGGCAACATCGGCACGCCCGTGCTCGACGCGGTGCGCGACCCCGAAGGGTTCGACGCGCTCGTGGTCGAGCTGTCGAGCCATCAGCTCTGGTACCTCGGGCTGCAGGACTCGCCCGACCCGCTGTCACCGCACGCGGCCGTGTGCCTCAACCTCGCCGACGACCACCTCGAGTGGCACGGCTCGTTCGACGAGTACCGCGCCGCCAAGGCGCACGTGTACGACAACACCCGCGTCGCCTGCGTCTACAACAAGGCGGATGCCGCGACCCAGGCGATGGTCGAGGATGCCGAGGTCGTCGAGGGGGCCCGCGCCATCGGCTTCGACCTGGGCGTTCCGGGCCCGAGCGACCTCGGCGTCGTCGAGGGGATCGTCGTCGACCGCGCGTTCCTCGAGGACCGGCACAAGAGCGCCCTGGAGCTCACGACGGTCGAGGAGCTCGCCTCCCTCGGGCTCGCGGCGCCGCACATCGTCGCGAACATCCTGGCCGCCGCGGCGCTCGCACGGTCGCTGGACGTCGCGCCCACCGCGATCCGGGAGGCGCTGCGCGGCTTCCGCCTGGACCCGCACCGCATCGAGGTCGTCGCGCGCCACGAGGGCGTCACGTGGGTCGACGACTCCAAGGCCACCAACCCCCACGCCGCGGCGTCGTCGCTCGCGGCGTACCCCGGCGCCGTGTGGGTCGTCGGGGGACTGCTCAAGGGCGTCGACATCTCCGAGCTCGTCGCCGGACGCGGAGCGACCGCGAAGGCCGCGATCGTGATCGGCCTCGACCGCGCCGCCGTGGTCGCCGCGTTCGAGCGACACGCGCCGACGGTGCCCGTGTTCGAGGTGGACGCCGATGAGACTGAAGTGGTCATGGCGCAGGTCGTCGAACTGGCGGCAGGGGTGGCGCGTGACGGGGACGTTGTTCTTCTCGCTCCCGCTGCTGCATCCTTCGACCAGTTCGCGTCCTACGCGGACCGCGGACGCAGATTCGCTGCGGCGGTGAGGGATCGGATCGGAACGGAGGACCCGGGTGACCACGACGCAGCCGCCGCGGGCCCGGACGACGCGCCCCGCCCCGACGACCTCGGCGACGCCGAAGACCGAGGCTGACAAGCCCGCACGACGCGGCCTCGCCGCGCGCGTGTCGCTCGGCCGGGTGTTCGCCCCGGTGCCGAGCGAGTTCCTGCTCATCGCCTCGACGACGCTGCTCCTGACGGTCTTCGGGCTGGTCATGGTGCTCTCGGCGACCTCCGCGACGGCGACGGCGGCCGGCGAGGCGCCGTGGGAGATGGTGCTCAAGCAGGTCGTGTTCGCGGTGATCGGCATCCCGTTGATGTTCATCGCGAGCCGCCTGCCGGTGACGTTCTGGAAGAAGATGGCGTGGCCCGCCCTCATCTTCGGCGTCGCGTTCCAGCTCCTGGTGTTCACGCCCCTGGGCCACGGAGCCGACGGAAACCGCAACTGGATCACGATCGCGGGTTTCCAGGCGCAGCCGTCGGAGTTCCTGAAGCTCGGTCTGGCGCTGTGGGTGGCGTACGTCCTCTTCCGCAAGCGCACGCTGCTCACGAAGTGGCAGCACGTGTTCATCCCGCTCGTTCCCGTGGCGGGCCTCGCGATCGCGACAGTGCTCGCCGGCGACGACCTCGGCACGGCGATGATCCTCGTGCTCATCGTGCTGGGCGCGCTGTTCTTCTCGGGCGTCAAGCTGCGCATCTTCGTCCTGCCCGCGATCGCCGCGGCCGGCGCGGTGGCGTTCCTCGCCGTGACGAGCCCCGACCGCATGCGCCGGTTCATGAGCTTCCTCAACCCGAACTGCCTCGACGACTACTTCAACGACTGCTACCAGCCGCTGCACGGGATCTGGGGCCTCGCGAGCGGCGGGGTCTTCGGTCTCGGCCTCGGCAACTCGCGTGAGAAGTACGACTGGCTCCCCGCCGCCGCGAACGACTACATCTTCGCGATCGTCGGCGAGGAGCTCGGCCTCATCGGCTGCGCGGTCGTGCTGGCGCTCTTCGCCCTGTTCGCGGTGGGCGCGTTCCACGTCATCCGCAAGACCGACGACCCGTTCGTGCGCATCGCCGCCGGCGGCATCACCGTGTGGATCGTCGGGCAGGCACTCATCAACATCGGCGTCGTGCTGCGCGTGTTCCCGGTGCTCGGCGTGCCGCTGCCGTTCATGTCGCAGGGCGGCACCTCGCTGCTGTCGGTGCTGCTGGCGTGCGGCGTGCTGCTCGCGTTCGCGCGGTCGCTGCCGGCCTCCGTCGCGCGTCGGGAGGCCGCGATCGCCTCGGCACGCGCGGCGCGCGAGCGTGCGAAGCTCCACGCCGTCCGCTGAGAGTCGGGGCGGTCGCGCGGGGCCGGATAGGCTCGGGGAGTGACGACGTACCTCCTTGCCGGCGGCGGCACCGCCGGACACGTCAACCCGCTCCTGGCTGTCGCCGACGCACTGCGCGCCCGCGACCCCGAGGCCGAGGTGCTGGTGCTCGGCACCCGTGAAGGCCTCGAAGCGCGGCTCGTGCCCGAGCGCGGCTACGAGCTGCTGTTCGTCGACAAGGTGCCGTTCCCTCGGCGCCCGAACAAGGCGGCCGCCGCGTTCCCGGCGCGCTTCCCGCGGGCGATCTCGCAGGTGCGGGCGCACATCGCGCGGCGCGGCGTCGACGTCCTCGTCGGCTTCGGCGGCTACGCGTCGGCCCCGGCGTACGTCGCGGCGCGTCGCGAGAACGTGCCGTTCGTCGTGCACGAGGCCAACGCCCGCCCGGGACTCGCGAACGTGCTCGGCGCCCGCAGGGCGGCCGGTGTGGGCGTGGCGTTCGAGGGGACTCCGCTCAAGCGCTCGCAGGTCGTGGGAATGCCGCTGCGTCGCGAGATCGTGGCGCTCGACCGCGGCGCCCTCCGCGATGAGGCCGCCGCGTACTTCGGGCTCGATCCGGCGAAGCCGGTGCTCCTGGTCTTCGGCGGCTCGCTCGGCGCCCAGCGCCTGAACGCCGCCTTCGGCGAAGGTCACGACGAGGGCTGGCGCGCGGTCGTCGACGCCGGGTGGCAGCTGCTCCACGTCACCGGCGAGCGCTCCGAGCTCGTCGATCCCGAGGCGCCCGGGTACGCCGTGCGCCGCTACGTCGACCGCATGGACCTCGCGTTCGCCCTGGCCGACTTCATCGTGTCGCGCGCCGGCTCGGCCACCGTGAGCGAGATCAGCGCTCTGGGCATCCCGACCGCCTACGTTCCCTACGCCGTGGGCAACGGCGAGCAGGCGCTGAACGCCGCCTCCGCGGTCCGTGCGGGCGCGGCGATCCTGATCCCGGATGCCGAGTTCACGGGTGACCGCTTGCGGTCGGAGGTCGTGCCGCTCCTGACCGACGGGACCCGCCGCGCGGCGATGGCGGCGGCGGCAGCATCCGTCGGCACCCGTACCGGAACCGAGAACGTCGTCGCGATGATCGACGACGCGCTGCGCGCCTGAGACGATCTCACTCACGACCGCAGGGGACCGGGGGACCGATGGCGGGTGCGACGAAGTGGGCCACGGCGGTGCTGTTGGCGGGCATCAGCGCGCTCGCGCTGAGCGGCTGCGTCACCTTCGGTCCGGGCGAGCCGAAGGGCGGCCCGACCCCGGCAGCGTTCCTCGATCGCGAGGAGCTGCCGTCGTGCGGCGCCGTGGAACTCGCTCAGGGCGAGGAGATCCCGACCGGCGACATCGCGTGCCTCGAGGAGGCGACGCTCGCCGGCGCGGAGCTGGCGGTGACCCGACCGACCACGGAGGGCGACCCGTTCACGGCGTACTACCGCGTCCTTCCGGGCGGCGGCTGGGAGATCTACACCGACATGACGAAGGATCGCTACGGCGAAGGCTGGTGGCTCGACGAGTGCCCCGACGCCCTGTCGATGACGCAGCTGGGGGAGTGCGACAGCACGAAGCTGTGATCAGGCTCCCGCGGGCGCACCGGGGGACCGCAGCGCGGCGGTGACGATGGCGAGGGCCTCCTCGGCGTCGAGATGCAGGTCGCGCACCTGTGCGGCGAACGCCGCGGCGGCGCGCTGCAGCTGCTGGCGGGCGGGGTCGGCGTCGAAAGCGACGAACGTGCCGTTGCGGCCCCGCGTCTCGATGATCCCGGATGCCTCGAGCTCGCGGTACGCGCGGGCGACCGTGCCGGGCGCGACTCCCAGGTCCTCGGCGAGGCGGCGCACCGTGGGCAGTCGGGCGCCCGCGGCGAGCTCGCCGGATGCGACCGCGTCGACGAGGCCGGTGCGCAGCTGCTCGAACGGCGGGACGGCGGAGGACGGGTCGATGACGATCATGCGGGTGCTCCTCCCGTGGACGCGGGCGCGGGTTCGGGCGCACCGCGAAGATACTCCGGATACAGCGGCGCGGGCAGCCTCCCCGAGGCGAGGATGTAGGCGACCTGGATGAACGGGATGCCGAACCAGGGGAACGTCTGCAGCACGCGCGAGACACCGGGGTCGGCGAAGCCGAGTGCGGCGAGGAACAGGGCGCACATCGCGAGCCCTAGCGGGAGCCACGCCGCCATCGCCGCGCTCATCCGCAACGCGCCCAGCGCGTCCGCACGGAAGAGGTCGTCCCAGCCGAGCTCGAGCGTGTTCGTCGCCGGCTGGGGCTGCGCCAGCACGCTCCGCTCGGCCGCGCGGCAGACGACGGCGACGACCAGTGCGAAGGCCAGAGCGACGACCGTCGTCACGGCGGTGGTGGGGGAGATCGCACCGGCGAGCGAGACCGCGGTGACGACCGCGCCGCCGACAGCTCCTGCCGCGAGCAGCCACCGCGGAAGTTGTGTCGCCCACGCCGGAAGGTAGTCGCGGGTCGCCAGTGCCGAAGGACGCGCGATACGCACGGCCGTCGGCGCCGGCGAGAAGAGGCGCTCGCGAACGCCGACGATCGCCGACGCGACGCCGAGGACGCCGATGACGAGCGTGAGCGTCAGGATCCACAGGGCGAACGGCGACGACCCGAGGGGCGTCCAGGCGAGCAGGGCCGCCATAAGGGCGACGCTCACCAGCAGGCCCCACATGTTCGCGCCGACCAGTGCCCGCGACCGATCGCGGATGCTGCGCCACATGTCCCACGACTCGATCGGGAGCTTCGCGCGCACCGACATCCGGTAGACCACAGTGGTGCCCCAGGAGTCGCGGCGGACGACGAACAGCATCACGATCGGCACTCCGGCGAACACCGCGAGCAGGACGGCATTGAACGCTTCGAACGACATCTCGAACTCTCCGGCCATGTCCCCGATTGTGTCGCCATCTGTATCAATGTGTCAACACAAAGCAGGTTTCCCGCGCCGAGCGGCCCCAGCGCGCCGGGGCCGCGGCATCCATCGCCCAACTTAGACTTGACCGGTCATGATCAGACCCGATCTCAGTCTTCCCATTCCCGACGACATCACCGCCGCCCACTTCATCGGAATCGGCGGATCCGGCATGTCGGGGCTCGCCCGCATGTATCTCGAGCGCGGGATCCGCGTCTCGGGATCCGACCGCGCCGACAGCAAGGCGCTGCGCGAGCTCTCCGAGCTCGGCGCCACCGTCCACGTCGGGCACGACGCATCCAACCTCGCCGACGACGTCGACACCGTCGTGCACACGGGCGCGATCTGGCCCGAGAACCCCGAGTTCCTGCTCGCCAAAGAGCGGGGGCTCCACGTCATCCACCGGTCGCAGGCGCTGTACTGGCTCATCGGCGGACGCCGGCTCGTCTCGGTCGCCGGGGCCCACGGCAAGACCACGTCGACGGGCATGATCGTGACGGCCCTGCGCGACCTGGGCGTGCAGCCGACGTTCGTCAACGGCGGCGTCATCGCCCAGCTCGGTGTCTCGAGCGGAAGCGGCTCGGACGAGCTCTTCGTCATCGAGGCCGACGAGTCCGACGGCACGTTCCTGCTCTACGACACGTCGATCGCGCTCATCACCAACGTCGACCCCGACCACCTCGACCACTGGGGCACGCGCGACGCGTTCTACGCCGCGTTCGCCCGGTTCGCGAACGAGGCGCGCGAGGCGGTCGTCATCTCGTCCGACGACGAGGGTGCGCAGCTCGTCGCCGCACAGCTCACCCACCCGCACGTCGTCACCTTCGGCGAGGCCGCAGACGCGACGGTGCGCGTGAGCGACATCGTGACCGACGGCCCCGTCTCGTTCCGCATCACGCGCGACGGCGTCACCGTCGACGCGCAGCTGCCGGTCCCTGGCGCCCACAACGCGATCAACGCCGCCGGCGCCGTCGCCGTGCTCCTCACGCTCGGCCACGACCTCGAGCCTGCGGTCCGTGCGGTCGAGGGCTTCGCCGGCACCGTCCGTCGCTTCGAGCTGCACGGCGTCGAGCGCGGCGTCAGCGTCTTCGACGACTACGCGCACCACCCGACCGAGGTCGCAGCCGCCCTCGCGGCCGCGCGGTCGGTCGTCGGCGACGGACGCCTCATCGCGATCCAGCAGCCGCACACCTACTCGCGCACGCAGGAGATGTACCGCGAGTTCGCCGAGGTTCTGGAGACCTACGCCGACCACACCGTCATGCTCGATGTCTACGGCGCCCGGGAGGACCCGGTGCCCGGAGTCACCGGCGAGCTCGTGAGCGGCGCCTTCGCCGACCCGTCGCACGTGCACTACGTTCCCGACTGGCAGGAGGCCGCGGACTACACGGCCTCGGTCGCCCGCGACGGCGACTACGTCATCACGCTCGGCTGCGGCAACGTCTACCTCATCATCCCGCAGGTGCTCGAGGCCCTCGCCCACGAGGACGCGGGGGAGTAGCAGCCGCATGCGTCGCCCGTCGCCGTTGCCGCAGTCGCCGGTCGCCTCGCGCGGCACGGCGGAGAAGGCCGCGCCGGCGCGCGCTGCACGCCCCGCCCGCGACGAGGCCCCGGCGCCGGTGCCGGAGCGCGAGCCCGCGGAGCCGACCCTCGACGAGAACCCCACGGCCCCCGTCATCCCGCTGACGTCGCCGACGCCGCTGCCCGACGCGAAGCCCGACCTCGACCCGACGAGCGCGGACGAGGGGGCGGATGCTGCGCAGGTGGGCTTCCGCGAGGTGTGGAGGGCCGCCCGTGCCCGGCGCAAGGCGCTGCGCGCCGAGATCCGTCGCTTCACCGTGCGCCAGCGACGCCGGCGCGCCGTGTGGTTCGGTGCCGCAGCATCCGTCCTCCTCCTCGCTCTCGGCACGCTCGGCGCCGCGTACAGCCCGCTCTTCGGCGTGGAGAAGATCTCCGTGGTCGGGGCCCAGCAGCTCGCCGCGGGCGATGTCGCGGCTGCCCTGTCGGGTCAGCTCGGCAAGCCGCTGCCACTGGTCGATGAGAGCGCCATCAAGGCCGAGCTCGTCGCCTTCCCCCTCATCGAGACCTACGCCCTCGAGGCCCGCCCGCCGCACGAGCTCGTAGTGCGGATCGTCGAGCGCACGCCGATCGGCCTCATCGAGACGCGTGCCGGCTACACCCTCGTCGACGCTGCCGGCGTCGCGCTGTCGACGACGGCGACCCCGAGTGCCGGCACCCCCGTGCTCACGATCACGGGCGGCGTGGACTCCGACGCGTTCGCCGCGGCCGGTCAGGTGATGCGGTCGCTGCCGGACGACATCCGCGCGCAGGTGACAGTGGTCACCGCTTCCACCCCCGACGACGTCACGCTCGAGCTCGGTGGGACGAACACACAGGTGGTGTGGGGGAGCGCCGATGACTCGGCGGTGAAGGCGAGCAACCTCGCGAAGATGATGGCCGCCAGGCCACCGGCCGAGGTGTTCAGCTATGACGTCTCGTCGCCCGACGTCGTCGTGGTGCGCTGACCTCCCACCGCCTCCGACGCGACTTCGAGTACCAGATGGCGCGACACGCCGACTCGGTCCGAGCGCGCGCGCAGCATCGGCCTACTTTCGTGACAAAGGAATTGCATACCGGGCAATTCTTTATACCTCTACTAGAGGTTGAAGGTTTAGACAGGTCCAGGGCTACGGAGGCCGGCATGAGCCAGAACCAGAACTACCTCGCCGTCATCAAGGTGGTCGGCGTCGGCGGCGGCGGAGTGAACGCGGTCAACCGCATGATCGAGCTCGGCCTGCGGGGCGTCGAGTTCATCGCCATCAACACCGATGCCCAGGCGCTGCTCATGAGCGACGCCGACGTCAAGCTGGACGTCGGGCGCGAGCTGACCCGAGGGCTCGGCGCAGGCGCCGACCCCGAGGTGGGTCGCCGTGCCGCCGAGGATCACGCGGAGGAGATCGAGGAGGCGCTGCGCGGCGCGGACATGGTCTTCGTCACCGCGGGCGAGGGTGGCGGCACCGGCACCGGCGGCGCTCCGGTGGTCGCGAAGATCGCGAAGTCGATAGGAGCACTCACGATCGGTGTCGTGACGAAGCCCTTCTCCTTCGAGGGCCGTCGCCGCCAGCAGCAGGCCGAGTCGGGCGTCGCACGTCTGAAGGAAGAGGTCGACACCCTCATCGTGGTGCCGAACGACCGCCTCCTCGAGATCAGCGACCGCGGCATCTCGATGATCGAGGCGTTCGCCACCGCCGACCAGGTGCTCCTCGCCGGTGTGCAGGGCATCACCGACCTCATCACGACGCCCGGTCTCATCAACCTCGACTTCGCCGACGTCAAGTCGGTCATGCAGGGGGCAGGGTCGGCCCTCATGGGCATCGGCTCGGCGCGGGGGGCGGATCGCGCCATCAAGGCCGCAGAGCTCGCCGTCGAATCGCCCCTGCTCGAGGCCTCGATCGAGGGCGCCCACGGTGTGCTGCTGTCGATCCAGGGCGGCTCGAACCTCGGCATCTTCGAGATCAACGATGCGGCGCAGCTGGTCAAGGAGGCCGCGCACCCCGAGGCGAACATCATCTTCGGCACGGTCATCGACGACACCCTCGGCGACGAGGTGCGCGTCACCGTCATCGCGGCGGGCTTCGACGGCGGCGAGCCGCAGGCCCGCATCGAGCCGATCACGGCCACGCGCGTCGTCTCGACGCCCGCGCTGCCCGTGACGCCCGCCGACGAGGCCGCGAAGGACCGCGACGTCGTCGAGACGCAGACGCCCCAAGTTCCCGTCGCAGTCGGCGCCGTCACGGAGTCGTCCTACGACACCGCTTTCGGCGACGACGACCTCGACATCCCCGACTTCCTCAAGTAAGTGGGCGACCTCGCCGATCGCCTCGCGGCGATCGATGAGCGGATCGCGGATGCTGCGCGCGCGGCGCGCCGCGATCCGTCCGAGCTCACGCGCATCGTCGTGACGAAGTTCCACCCCGCGTCCCTCGTCGAGGAGCTGTACGGGCTCGGCGTGCGCGACGTGGGGGAGAACCGGCAGCAGGAGTTCAGCCGCAAGGCGGTCGAGGTCGGAGACCTCGCCGGCCTGCGGTGGCACTTCATCGGGCAGGCGCAGACCAACAAGGCGCGCGCGATCCGGGCTGCAGCATCCGTCGTCCATTCACTCGACCGCACCCGTCTCGCCGACGCGCTCGACGCCGCGGGCGAGCCGGGGGACGCCGTCCTCGACGTGCTGCTGCAGGTCAATCTCACCGACGACCCCGGCCGGGGCGGCGTCGCCCCCGCCGACCTCGAGGCCCTCGCCGCCCACACCGCCGCGCTGCCCTCGCTGCGTGTGCGCGGCGTGATGGCGGTCGCGCCGCTGGACGAGCCACCCGCGCCGGCGTTCGAGCGGCTGAACCGCCTCGCGGCCGTCGTGCGCGGCGTCGTCCCCGATGCCGATTGGATCTCCGCCGGCATGACGGCGGACTTCGCCGAGGCCATCGCGGCCGGCGCGACACACCTGCGCATCGGTTCGGCAATCACCGGACCCAGACCAGAACGCGGTTAACCTCGGAACAGATGAGCACTACGGAGGATCAGATGTCGAACCCGCTCAAGAAGACCATGGTGTACCTCGGCCTCGCCGACGAGGAAGAGGTCTACGAAGAGCCGGCCCCTCAGCCGCGTGCTCGCAAGTCCGAGCAGGTCGTCGAGAAGCCGGCTGCTCCCGTGACGCCGATCCACCGTCCCGCGGTCGTGCGCCAGCCGACGCCCGCGGCGATCAACGAGATCCTCACGGTGCACCCAAAGCAGTACCGCGATGCCCAGGTCATCGCCGAGAACTTCCGCGACGGCATCCCCGTCATCATCAACCTCTCGCAGATGAGCGACGCCGACGCGCGGCGTCTCATCGACTTCGCGAGCGGCCTGTCGCTCGGCCTCTACGGACGCATCGAGCGGGTCACCAGCAAGGTGTTCCTGCTCTCGCCCGAGAACGTCGCCGTGTCGGGCGACGGAGCGGTCGCGCAGGCGGATCCGGAGTCGGTTCCGTTCGCGCAGCCGTAATCTGGCTACGTGGCAGTCGTCCAACTCATCGCAGCGATCCTCAACCTCGCGCTGCTGCTCTATGTCTTCGTGTTGCTCTCGCGGCTGGTCCTGGACTGGATCCCGTTCTTCAACCGGGAGTGGCGCCCGCGGGGCGCGGGTCTCGTCGCCGCGGAGATCATCTACACCGTCACCGACCCGCCGATCAGGCTGTTCCGGCGCTTCATCCCGCCGCTGCGCGTGGGGGCGATCGCGATCGACTTCGGGTTCGCGCTGACGATGCTGCTGTGCTTCATCCTGCTCAGCATCACCCGCACCATCGCGGGCTGAACCGACTCACTCCGACCCGGTCGCCGGCTTCGACACTCTCAGAACCGATGACTATGCTTTGCTGATACGAACGGCCGCCAGCCGGCGGCCGCCCCGACATCGGCCAGCGACCAGACGCTCGAAAGAGGAATCACCATGGCATTGTCCCCCGATGACGTCGTCACCAAGCAGTTCCAGCACGTCCGCTTCAAGGAGGGTTTCGACCCGGATGAGGTGGACGACTTCCTCGACGAGATCGTCGTGGAGTGGCGCAAGGCTCTCACCGAGAACGAGGAGCTGAAGGCCAAGCTGGCGGCGTACGAGTCGGGTGCTGCCGCGCCTGCCGCTGCGCCCGCCCCGGCGCCTGTCGCCGAGCCCGCCCCCGCCGTCGGTGGCGCAGCTCCCGCAGCGAGTGCCGGCATCATCGAGCTGGCGCAGCGCCTGCACGACGAGCACGTCGCCGAGGGCATCGCGCAGCGCGACCAGCTCATCTCCGACGCCAAGTCGCAGGCCGCGTCGATCGTGTCCGAGGCCGAGACCCGCGGTCGCGAGGAGCTCTCGAAGCTCGAGCGCGAGCGCACCACGCTCGAGGGCCGCATCTCCGAGCTCCGCAACTTCGAGCGCGACTACCGCGCACAGCTGCGCAGCTACATCGAGGGCAAGCTGCGCGACCTCGAGACCACGGCGACGGCGTCCGGCGCTCAGCCGGTCTCCGCGCTGGGCCTCTAGGCCTTGTCGCGCCGACCACCCCTTCGTCAGGCGGCGGCCGGCACCATCATCGCGGTTCTCGCGGTGCTGGTGCTGGCCGCCGACCAGTTGGCGAAGTACCTTGCACTCGAGAACCTGCCCTACCAGGAGCCGGTCGAGGTCCTCGGCGACTTCCTGAGCTTCTACCTGACCCGCAACCCCGGCGCCGCCTTCTCGCTCGGCGAGGAGGTCACGTGGATCTTCACGATCGCGCTGGCCGTCGTCGCCGTCGTCATCGGGTGGCTCGCCGCGACGCGCGTGCGCTCGCGCCTCTGGGCGGTGGCCCTCGGACTCCTCCTCGGCGGCGTCCTGGGCAATCTCACCGACCGGCTCTTCCGCGACCCCGGCTTCGGCGTCGGGCACGTCGTGGACTTCATCAACACGCCGTGGATGTGGTTCTTCCCCGGCATGTCCCCGGCGATCTACAACGTCGCCGACATCTTCATCGTGTGCGACATGATCGCGATCGCACTCTTGGTACTCGTGGGGGTTCACATGGACGGTACGCGCGACCACGGCCGCAAGAACGAGGACGAGGCCGAGAACGACGAGACGCTCCTCGGCGCCGAGGGCGACCAGTTCGCCTCCGGCGGCACCGTGGAGGGTTTCGGCAATGAGTTCCCCGTCGCCGACCCCGACGCGGGCATCCCGGCCGCCGAGCGCGGCCTGCCCCCGCTGAGCGAGGCCGAGCAGCACGAGGTCGAGGAAGAGGCAGAGCGCGAAGCGGAGGAGTACGAGGCCGAGCACGAGGCCGGGCACGACCCGAAGCGGCCCGAGTCCGGCGCCCAGCTCTGACGTGGACTCCCGCAGCCTTCCCGTTCCCGACGGCCTCGACGGCGCCCGCGTCGACGCGGCCCTCGCCAAGATGCTCGGCTTCTCGCGCACCTTCGCCGCGGAGGTCGCCGAGGCCGGCGGTGTGACGATGGACGGGCGCACGCTCGCGAAGTCCGACAAGCTGCGCGGCGGCGCGTGGCTCGACGTGTCATGGGCGCCGAAGGAGGAGCCGCGGGTCATCCCTGTGGAGGTGCCCGACCTCGGCATCGTCTACGACGACGACGACATCGTGGTGGTCGACAAGCCATCGGGGGTCGCGGCGCATCCCTCCCTCGGGTGGGAGGGTCCGACGGTGCTCGGCGCCCTCGCCGCCGGCGGCTACCGCATCGCGACGACCGGCGCCGCCGAGCGTCAGGGGGTCGTGCACCGACTCGATGTCGGCACGAGCGGCCTCATGGTCGTCGCCAAGACCGAGCAGGCGTACGTCGCACTCAAGCGCGCCTTCAAGGAGCGCGAGGTGGAGAAGATCTATCACGCCGTCGTGCAGGGGCATCCCGACCCGCTCGCCGGCACCATCGACGCGCCGATCGGGCGGCATCCGTCGCACTCGTGGAAGTTCGCGGTGACCCCCGAGGGCAAGGACTCCGTCACGCACTACGAGACCCTCGAGGCGTTCCCGGGCGCCTCGCTGCTCGAGATCCACCTCGAGACCGGGCGCACCCACCAGATCCGCGTGCACATGGCCGCGCACCGGCACCCTTGCGTCGGCGATCCGCTCTACGGCGCCGACCCGACGATGTCGGCGCGACTGGGCCTCACGCGCCAGTGGCTGCACGCCCACGAGCTCTCGTTCGCGCATCCCGCCACCGGGGACTGGGTCACGTTCAGGTCGGAGTATCCGGCCGACCTCGCGCACGCGCTCCGCGTGCTGCGCGGGGACTGAGCGGGCGCCAGCGCGGCGCTTCCCTTCCGCCCGCCGGCGCTGCTGCCGCTATGCTGAGGCGGCCACTGGGGGTGGCGGACAAGAGTGTCCGGGGGTCGTCGCGTGGATGGGAACTCCGCCGTAGGGCGCAGAGCGGTGCTGCTCGTCGCCGCGGTGGCCGGGGTGTCCGCCCTCGCCGCCTGCGCGCCGGAACGAACGGCCGCGATCGCACGGCGTACGCCGTCGGGGCGCCCGCAGCCGACCGCCGCTCCGGCCGTCCATCCGACACCGACGCTCACACCGACACCGACGCCCACACCGACACCGACGCCCATACCGACACCGACACCCGCGCCTGATCGCGTCGCCATCGCCGCGCGCTACGCCGGCGCTGTGCCGACGCAGTGGGGGACGGATGTCTCCGGAGTTCGGGCGACGCTCGTGCAGCCGACGAGTCCGAGCGGCGCTCCGCGCGCCGCACTCACCTTCGACGCCTGCGGCGGGGGCGGCGGGGCCGCGTTCGACGCGGAGCTGATCGCCGGGCTGCGATCACGTCAAGCCAAGGCGACCCTGTTCCTGAACAGCCGGTGGATCGACGCCAACCCGCAGCTGGCCGCCGAGCTCGCCGCCGACCCGCTGTTCGTGCTCGGCAACCACGGCACCGCGCACGTGCCTCTCTCGGTGAGCGGGCGGGCGGCCTACGGCATCCCGGGAACGGCCTCGTCGCAGGCTGCGGCCGACGAAGTGTGGGGCAACCATGAACGGCTCACCGCGCTCACCGGTGCGGCACCGCGGTTCTTCCGCGCCGGCACCGCGCACTACGACGAGATCGCGGCGCAGATCGTGCGCGACCTCGGCGAGACGCCCATCGGCTTCACAGTCAACGGCGACGGCGGCGCGACGTTCTCGTCGGCGAGCGTCCGTCACGAGTTCGGGCGTCTGGAAGCGGGAGGCATCGTGCTCGCGCACATGAACCACCCCGAGGGCGGCACCTCTCCCGGGGCGCTCGACGCCGTGGACGACCTCCGCGCTCGCGGCTTCGACCTGGTCCACATCGACGGCTGAGCCGGGGTCGGGAATCAGCGCCCGCCCTCGAACCGTGCGTCGCCGTCCGCGACGAGCGCCGCCGCGATACGCCGACGCATATCGGGGCCGACCTCGTCGGGAAGGTCCGCGAGGTCGAACCAGCCGACCTCGGTCATCTCGCCGTCGGCGGGGTAGGGGTCGCCCGACACCCACACGCAGCGGAACGTGAGGTCGAGATAGTCGCTCTGGTCGCCGTTCTCGTACGTGACCCGTGGGATCTGGTGCACCCACGCGAGCCGTTCGGCGCGGCAGACCACGCCGGCCTCCTCGAGGGTCTCGCGCACGGCGGCGTCGGCCGGCTCCTCGCCGGGATCCACGATGCCGGTGACGGGCGTGAGGTGACCGTTGTCGCTGCGGCGGCCGAGGAGCACCCGACCGTCGCGGACGACCACGGCCGTCACGCCGACCAGTGGCAGCGGGTGCGTGCCGACCTTCTCACGCAGCTCGAGGATGAAGTCCGGGGTGGGCATGCTCACACCCTATGCGGCGGGCCGTCGCCCGATCGGCACCGCCCGGACGATGTCGGATGCTGCGGGCAGAGTGTGGGGCATGACGATCGAGGTGAGACCCGCCGACGTGTACGACGACGTCGCGACCATGGTGGGTCCGAAGAATCCGGCGTCCAACGTGTGCTTCTGCCTGAGCTACCGCATCCCGTCGAAGGAGAACCTCGCACTCAAGGGTCCGGAGCGCGGCGAGCGGGTGCGGCGACTCATCGACGAGGAGGGTCCCATCGGCGTGCTCGCCTACGACGGTGACGAGGTCGTCGGCTGGGCGGCGGTCGCGCCGCGCACGCGGACGCACTTCGCGACGTTCCGCAAGATCCCGCACGTCGACGAGCAGGACGTGTGGTCGCTCTGGTGCTTCCGCGTGCGGCCGGGGCATCGCAAGAAGGGCGTCATGCATGCGCTCATCGACGGCGCCGTCGACTTCGCGCGGGATCGGGGCGCACCGGCCATCGAGGGCTACCCGGTCGACAACGGCGGCGAAAGGGTCGACCTCACGATGGCGTACGTCGGCACGCGCCGCTTGTTCGAGTCGGCCGGCTTCGTGAAGGCGGCCGACACCGAGTCGGTGCTGTCGGGGTTTCCCCGCGTGCTGATGCGTCTCGACCTCTAGCGTGGACGCGTGAACGAACTCCTGCGCCGCCGCTTCTCCCGCGCGAACACCCTCTACCTCGACTTCGTCGACGCGGTCTCGGCGGAGCAGCTGGGCTCGCACCTCGCCGACCTCCCCTCCGACACGGTCGGACACCAGCTCTGGTGCGTCCTCGGGGCGCGCGAGAGCTACCCGCGTGCCGCGAAGGCGGGGGAGTGGCAGGGCTTCACGAGCCCCGTCACGGCGAACGAGACGACGGATGCCGCGGCCCTCCGCGCGGCGCTGGTGCAGACCTCTTCGGATGTCGACGACTGGATCGCGGGGCTCGACGCCGAAGACGAGGCATCCCTCACCTACGCGCTGGCGCTGCTCGAACACGAGACGCAGCATCACGGCCAGCTCATCCGCTACCTGTACGGCCTCGGGATCGCCCGCCCCGAGTCGTGGCAGCGCCAGTACGCCCTCGACGAAGACTTCTGAGGCCCCCGACCTTCACCCTCGAGTCGAGGGTGAAGGGACCTCGTGGCAGGAGTGCGCGACTCACGACGGATGCCGCGGCCGGTGTCGGCGGCCGAACCTAGACTCGATGCGTGGCATCCGATTCCTTCGTCCATCTGCACGTGCACAGCGAGTACTCGATGCTCGACGGAGCGGCCAAGATCGGGGCGATGACGCAGGCGGCGGCCGAGTACGGCATGCCGGCGATCGCCGTCACCGACCACGGCAACACGTTCGCCGCGTTCGAGTTCTACCGCGCGGCTCAGGCCGCCGGCATCAACCCCATCATCGGACTCGAGGCGTATGTCACGCCCGGCACCCACCGCAGCGACAAGTCGCGCGTGGCGTGGGGCACGCCCGAGCAGAAGAGCGACGATGTCTCCGGCTCCGGTGCCTACACGCACACCACGCTGTGGAGCGAGACCACCGAGGGCATGCACAACCTGTTCCGGCTGAGCTCGCTGTCGAGCATGGAGGGCTACTACTTCAAGCCGCGCATGGACCGCGAGCTCCTGCAGACGTACGGTAAGGGACTCATCGCGACGACCGGCTGCCCGTCGGGCGAGGTCCAGACGCGGCTGCGGTTGGGTCAGTACGACGCGGCCCGCGCGGCGGCCGCCGAATTCCAGGACATCTACGGCAAAGAGAACTACTTCGCCGAGATCATGGACCACGGCCTCTCGATCGAGCGCCGCATCATGACGGATCTCCTGCGGCTCGCGAAGGACCTCAGCATCCCGCTGGTGGCCACCAACGACTCCCACTACACGCACCAGCACGAGGCCGACGCGCACGCCGCCCTGCTCTGCGTGCAGTCCGGGTCGACGCTCGACGATCCGAACCGCTTCAAGTTCGACGGTGACGGCTACTACATCAAGACCGCGCAGGAGATGCGGCAGCTCTTCCGCGACCACCCCGAGGCATGCGACAACACGCTGCTGATCGCCGAGCGCTGCAAGGTCGAGTTCAACACCGCGGCGAACTACATGCCGCGGTTCCCGGTACCCGACGGGGAGACCGAAGACAGCTGGCTCATCAAAGAGGTCGAGCGCGGCCTGCACTACCGCTACCCGGGCGGCATCCCCGACAAGGTGCGCAAGCAGGCCGAGTACGAGACCGGGATCATCCTGCAGATGGGCTTCCCGGGGTACTTCCTCGTCGTCGCCGACTTCATCAACTGGGCCAAGGACAACGGGATCCGCGTGGGTCCCGGCCGCGGCTCGGGTGCCGGCTCGATGGTCGCCTACTCGATGAAGATCACCGACCTCGACCCGCTCGAGCACGGCCTCATCTTCGAGCGCTTCCTCAACCCCGACCGCGTCTCGATGCCCGACTTCGACGTCGACTTCGACGACCGTCGCCGCGGCGAGGTGATCGACTACGTCACCGCGAAGTACGGCTCCGAGCGCGTCGCGCAGATCGTCACGTACGGCACCATCAAGTCGAAGCAGGCCCTGAAGGACGCGGGCCGTGTGCTCGGGTTCCCGTTCAGCATGGGGGAGCGGCTCACCAAGGCGATGCCCCCGGCGGTGATGGGCAAGGACATGCCGCTGGACGGCATGTTCGACCCGCAGCATCCGCGTTACAAGGAAGCCGTCGAGTTCCGCACGCTGATCGAGACCGACCCCGAGGCGAAGACGGTGTTCGACCGCGCGCTCGGACTCGAGGGCCTCAAGCGGCAGTGGGGCGTGCACGCCGCCGGCGTGATTATGTCGTCCGAGCCGCTGCTCGACATCATCCCGATCATGCGCCGCGAGCAGGACGGCCAGATCGTCACGCAGTTCGACTACCCGTCGTGCGAGACCCTCGGCCTCATCAAGATGGACTTCCTGGGGCTGCGCAACCTCACGATCATCTCGGACGCGCTCGACAACATCCGTCTGAACCGCGGCGAGGAGCTCGACCTCGAGCACCTCGCGCTCGACGACCGACCCGCGTACGATCTGCTGACCCGCGGCGACACGCTCGGCGTGTTCCAGCTCGACGGCGGGCCGATGCGATCGCTCCTGCGCCTCATGAAGCCCGACAACTTCGAAGACGTGTCGGCCGTCATCGCGCTGTATCGCCCGGGTCCCATGGGCGCGAACTCGCACACGAACTACGCGCTGCGCAAGAACGGCCTGCAGCCGGTGACGCCGATCCATCCGGAGCTCGAGGAGCCGCTGAAAGACATCCTCGACATCAGCTACGGCCTGATCATCTATCAGGAGCAGGTCATGGCGATCGCGCAGAAGGTCGCCGGCTTCTCGCTCGGCCAAGCAGACATCCTGCGCCGCGCGATGGGTAAGAAGAAGAAGTCCGAGCTCGACAAGCAGTACGAGGGCTTCTCGGGCGGAATGAAGGAGCGCGGCTTCGGCGATGCCGCGATCCAGGCGCTGTGGGACATCCTGCTGCCCTTCTCGGACTACGCCTTCAACAAGGCGCACTCCGCGGCGTACGGACTCGTCTCGTACTGGACGGCGTACCTGAAGGCCCACTATCCCGCCGAGTACATGGCCGCCCTCCTCACCAGCGTCGGCGACTCGAAGGACAAGATGGCGGTGTACCTCAACGAGTGCCGCCGCATGGGCATCAAGGTGCTGCCGCCCGACGTCGGGCAATCGATCCGGTACTTCGCGGCCGTCGGCGAAGACATCAGGTTCGGCCTCGGTGCCGTGCGCAACGTCGGCGCGAACGTCGTCGACGGCATCGTCGCCGCGCGGGCGGAGGCGACCTACTCGAGCTTCCACGACTTCCTCTCCAAAGTGCCGGTGCACGTGGCGAACAAGCGGACGGTCGAGTCGCTCATCAAGGCCGGCGCGTTCGACACGATGGGGTCGACGCGGCGCGCACTCATGGAGATCCACGAGGACGCGACGGAGGCGGCCGTACTCGACAAGCGACGCGAGGCCAATGGGGAGGTCGGCTTCGACTTCGACTCGCTGTGGGGCGACGACGAGCCCCAGCAGTCGGCGAAGGTGCCCGAGCGGCCGGAGTGGACCAAGAAGGACAAGCTCGCCTTCGAGCGCGAGATGCTCGGCCTCTACGTGTCGGACCACCCGCTGGCCGGCCTCGAGATCCCGCTCGCGAAGCACGCCTCGACGAGCATTCACGACCTGCTGGCCTCGGAGGACGTGGGCGACGGCGATCAGGTGACGATCGCCGGTCTCGTCACGAGCGTCCAGCACCGCGTGGCCAAGCAGAGCGGCAACCCCTACGGAATGATCACCGTCGAGGACTTCGACGGCGAGATCACGGTCATGTTCATGGGCAAGACCTACACCGAGTTCCAGCACATGCTGCAGGCGGACTCGATCCTCGTGGTGCGCGGCCGCGTGTCGCGGCGCGACGACGGCATGAACCTCCACGCGCAGTCCGCGTTCTCGCCCGACCTCGGCAGCATGGACGAATCCAGCACCCTGGTGCTGATCGTGCCCGAGCGGCGCGCGAGCGAGGCGCTCGTCGGCGAGCTCCTGCAGACCCTGAACCGCCACGCGGGCGACACCGAGGTGTCGCTCAAGCTCCACAGCGGCACGGTGGCGAAGGTGTTCGAGGTGCCGCACACCGTGCGGATCACCCCGGATCTGTACGGCGAGCTCAAGGGACTTCTCGGGCCGCAGTGCCTGGGATGACAGCAGGGCGCGCGTGCGCCGGCGCAGGTCGCCGCGCGTCGCGCCGTCTCATCGGCGTCTCATGCGCCGTGGGTAATATCAGGTCGACGCGGGCCTCGGGAGCTCGCCGGAAGGAAACATCGTGACGGACGAGAAGCAGGACGCCAGCATCGACGAGGCGGTCGCGACCGAAGAGCCGCCGCAGTACGGTGTCGGGCCGTTCTCCATCCGCGAAGTCGCCCTCGCGGGCACCTGGATCGTCGCGTTCGTCGTGTCGTTCTTCCCGATCTACGGCCCGTTCGAGTCCGCCCCCTCCGTCTGGACCAGCGGCATCGACTGGGTTCTCATGATCGGCGTGCCTACGATCGCGGTGTTCCTCATCGTGCTCCGCCGTCTGTCACCGCAGGGCATCCGCCGCGTCGGCTCGCTCGGCATCGACCAGTTCGCGTCCGTCGCCTTCTCCGTCGCCACCGTGCTGTGGCTGACCCTCCTGTGGAACTCGTTCGTCCGCCTGTCGGTGGGGCAGATCTTCCTCGCCTCCTGGGTCGTGTGGGTGGAGTTCTTCCTCATGCTCGCCGGTGTCGTGCTCACCGTGGCCGCGCCGTTCATCGGCCCGTTCGCGCAGGACTTCCGCGGGCGCCCCGAGGTTCCGGCGCACCGCAGTGCCCGTCCGGTGCTACCCGTGGTGGCGCGCCCGGCACCCGTGCGCCCCGAGCCGGCCGCCGAAGCAGAGCCCGACTACACGCCGTACGCACCCGCCGCCTCGGCGGCGCCCGAAGGCGAGCCGGAGGACACGTCGTACGCGCCCGCCGCCGCCGCGGTGGCGCCCGAGGGCGAGCGGATGGAATCCGCTGCGCCCGAGGCAGCGGCGAACGACGACTTCGCCACGACCGTCATCCCGATCGACGAGCAGGCCATTCCCGCTGAGGAGCCGGCCCCGGCCGCCCCGAACGAGCCCGTGCAGGCCCGCGAGTCCTTCGAACACGTCGAGAACCCCTCCTCGACCGTCGAGCCCGCGGCTGCCACCGCGCCGCAGCACCAGGCCTTCTGGGCGCTCGTGCCCGAGGAGCGCGACATCGTCGACGAGATCGGCATCCCCGTGTTCCGCATCGGCCCGAGCGCGTGGGCTCTCGTCATCGAGGACCGCGGCGAGGTGTTCGTGGTGCGTCACGAGGACGGGCGCATCGGCTACCTGCACGACGTCTCGGGCGTCACGCGCGGCTGATACGATCCGCCTCGCGATACCGTAGAAGGATGCTCCGGACGATCGACCTGCGCGGGCGTGCGCTCACGCCCGCGGAACTCCTCGCGACCGTTCCCCGTGCCGAGGCGGCGCGCTCAGAGGCCCTCGCGACGGCCGCGCACATCGTGGACGACGTCGCCGCGCGTGGCGAGATCGCCCTCCGCGAGCAGGCGTCGAACTTCGACGGCGTGGTCGAGCACGACATCCGCGTCCCCGCCGCGCACCTCGACGAGGCGCTCGAGACGCTCGACCCCGCCGTGCGCGCCGCGCTCGAGCAGGCGATCGAGCGCGTGCGCGAGGCATCCGCCGCCCAAGTCCCCGCGCCGACGGTGACCGAGCTCGGTCCCGGCGCCCGGGTGACGCAGCGGTGGCAGCCGGTGCGCCGCGTCGGCCTGTACGTCCCGGGCGGCAAGGCCGTCTACCCGTCGAGCGTCGTCATGAACGTCGTGCCGGCGCAGGTCGCGGGAGTGGCACAGATCGCTCTCGCCTCCCCACCGCAGCGCGCGTTCGGCGGCCGCGTGCACCCCGTGATCCTCGGCGCCGCGAAGCTCCTCGACGTGACCGAGGTCTACGCGATGGGCGGCGCCGGCGCGATCGGTGCGCTCGCCCACGGCGTGGCGTCGCTCGGCCTCGAGCCGGTCGACGTCGTCACCGGTCCCGGTAACAACTTCGTCGCGGCCGCCAAGCGCGCCGTGGCAGGCCTCGTCGGCACGGATGCCGAGGCCGGCGCGACCGAGATCCTCGTGGTCGCGGACGACAGCGCCGACGCGCGCCTGGTCGCCGTCGACCTCATCAGCCAGGCCGAGCACGACGAGCAGGCGTCCGCCGTCCTGGTCACCACGTCGGAGCAGCTCGCGGCCGACGTGGTCGAGGCGATCGCACCCCGCGCCGCCGCGACGCGCCACGCCGAGCGCGTGGCCGCCGCCCTCGCGGGGCCGCAGTCGGCCATCGTGCTGGTCGACGACCTCGCCGGGGCGACGGCGTTCAGCAACGCGTACGCGCCGGAGCACCTCGAACTGCACCTCGCCGACCCGCGCCCGGAAGAGTTCGTGCACGCGGGCGCCGTGTTCGTCGGCGCGGATTCGCCGGTGAGCCTGGGCGATTACCTCGCCGGCAGCAACCATGTACTGCCCACCGGGGGACAGGCCCGCTACTCCGCGGGGCTCTCCGCCGCCACGTTCCTGCGCCCGCAGCAGGTCATCGAGTACGACCGCGACGCCCTCGCCGCCGTGCACGACGCGATCGTGACGCTGGCCGAGGCCGAGGCGCTCCCTGCTCACGGCGAGGCCATCACGGCCCGCTTCGAGGACTGAGTCCGGATTCCCGGCGTAGGCTGTCTCTGCCATGCACTGCCCGTTCTGCCGCCACGCCGATTCGCGCGTCATCGACTCGCGCACGAGCGACGACGGCCTCAGCATCCGCCGCCGTCGTCAGTGCCCGCAGTGCGGGGGCCGTTTCACCACGATCGAGACCGCCAGCCTCAACGTCATCAAGCGCTCGGGCGTGATCGAGCCCTTCAGCCGCGAGAAGGTCATGTCCGGCGTGCGCAAGGCGTGCCAGGGACGACCCGTGACCGATGCCGACCTCGCGGTGCTCGCGCAGACCGTCGAGGAGAGCATCCGCCAGACGGGCGCCTCCCAGCTCGACGCGAACGAGATCGGTCTCGCGATCCTCGGCCCACTGCGTGACCTCGACGAGGTCGCCTACCTCCGCTTCGCGAGCGTCTACCAGGCGTTCGACTCGCTCGAGGACTTCGAGGCGGCCATCGAGCAGCTGCGCGTCGACCACGGCCGCGCCCGCGCGCATGACGAGAGCGCGCCGACCGCCGCGGAGTGACCGGATAGCCTAGGAGGGATGTATCCCCTCCTCTTCCGCACCGTCCTGTCGCGCATGGACCCCGAGTCCGCCCACCACTCGGCGATGGTCGTGATACGGATGCTGGGGGTCCCGCCGTTCTCGTGGGCCGCGCGTGCGATCACCCGGCCTGCACCCGAGCTGCGGACGACCGCGCTGGGGCTCACCTTCGACTCGCCCTTCGGCGTCGCGGCAGGGTTCGACAAGGACGTGAAGGGGGCGGCAGGACTGCACGCCCTCGGGTTCGGCCACGTCGAGGTCGGCACCGTCACGGCGATCCCGCAGGACGGCAACCCTCGCCCGCGGCTGTTCCGGCTCATCCCGGATCGCGCCGTCGTGAACCGCATGGGATTCAACAACCACGGCGCCGAGGCCGCGGCCGCGCGCCTGCGCACGCTCCGCAAGCGCTCGCGCCGCACGGTGCTCGGGGTCAACATCGGCAAGAGCCGGGTCGTCGACGTCGCGGATGCGACCGCCGACTACGTCCGCAGCGCGACGCTGCTCGCGCCGCTCGCCGACTACCTCGTGGTGAACGTGTCGTCGCCGAACACGCCCGGGCTGCGCGGCCTGCAGGCCGTCGAGACGCTGCGTCCGCTGCTGGACGCCGTGCGCGACGCCGCGGGCGCGACGCCGTTGCTGGTGAAGATCGCCCCCGACCTCCCCGACGACGAGATCGTCGCGATCGCGCAGCTCGCGGTCGACGCCGGACTCTCCGGGATCATCGCGACGAACACCACGATCTCGCGCGACGGCCTCGTGACCGACGCGGCGACGGTGGCCGCCGCGGGGGACGGCGGGCTGTCCGGTGCGCCGCTGAAGGCGCGCGCGCTCGAGGTGCTGCGACTGCTGCGTCAGACGGTTCCCGCCGAGTTCGCCGTGATCTCGGTCGGCGGCGTCGAGACGGCCGCCGACGTGCAGGAGCGGGTGGATGCCGGAGCCACCCTGGTGCAGGGATACACGGCCTTCCTCTACCGCGGCCCGCTGTGGGCGCGGCAGATCAACCGTGGTCTGGTGAAGCTCAGGCCGGCTTCTGGCCGCGCTTGACCTGCGGCTTCGGCAGGCGCAGGAAGCGCATCTGGACGGTGCGCATGGCGGCGTACCAGCCGAGGCCCTTCTCGACCTTGCCTTCGCCGAACTTCTTCTTGACGGCGCGCTTGACCGTGATCGACGTGAGGACCATGTCGCCGATGACGAAGAAGATGAAGATCCAGAGGCCGACGAACGCGTAGTATTGCAGGGCCGCGATCGGCAGGAACGTCGCGAGGATGACGAGCACCATCGCGGGCATGACCGCCTCGCCCAGGTGCCAGCCGGCGTCGACCCAATCGCGCACGAACTTGCGCTGCGCACCCTGGTCGCGGGCCGGGAGGTAGCGCTGGTCGCCGTTGGCCATGCCGATGCGGGCCTTCTCGCGCTGGGTGGCGAGATCCGCCTTGGCCCGTGCCTTCGCCTCCTTGGTGTCGGGCACGAGGGGGCGCTTGCGGGCGGCCTCCTGGTCGGCCCGCGAGGGCGTGGCGCGGCCCTTGCCGGCGGGGGTGCCGTTCAGGACGGTGCCCTCGGAGGGGGCGTCGTTCGGCACGGGGTCGGTGTTCTTGGCCACGGGTGATCCTCGAAGTGCGGAGAAGGGGTGCACTTAAGATTACCCGCATGACCACTGAGCTCTCCCGACAGGATGCTGTGCGCGAAGCCGCGGCTTCCGGCATCCCCTCCGCCCTCGCCGATCTCGGCAATCTCGTGCGCATCCCGTCCGTCGCGTTCCCCGGGTTCGACCCCGCTCAGGTGCAGCGCAGCGCCGAGGCCGTCGCCGAGCTCGTGCGCGCGACGGAGCTGTTCGAGACGGTGGAGATCCGCACCGCGGTGATCCCCGAGACGGGGGAGCGGGGCAACCCCGCCGTCCTCGCCACGCGCGCCGCCCGCAACGGCCGCCCGACGATCCTGCTCTACGCGCACCACGACGTGCAGCCGGTCGGCGACGAGTCGCTCTGGGAGTCCTCGCCGTTCGAGCCCACCGTCCGCGGCGGCCGGCTCTACGGCCGCGGTGCCGCCGATGACAAGGCGGGCGTCATGGCCCACCTGGCGGCGCTGCGCGCGCTCAAGGAGGGAATCGGCGACGACTTCGACCTCGGCGTCGCGCTGTTCTTCGAGGGGGAGGAGGAAGCGGGCTCGCGGTCGTTCGCGCAGTTCCTCTCCGACAACGCCGACGCGCTGCGCGCCGACGTGATCGTCGTCGCCGACTCCGGCAACTGGGACGACAAGACCCCCGCGCTCACGGTGTCGCTGCGCGGCAACACGCGCTTCACCCTCCGCGTCCGCACCCTCGAGCACGCCTCGCACTCCGGCATGTTCGGGGGAGCGGTGCCCGACGCGATGATGGCGACCGTCACGTTGCTGGCGACGCTGTGGGACGGGGACGGCGCCGTCGCCGTGGCGGGACTCGAGGAACGGGATGCCGAGACGCCCGAGTACACCGAGGAGACGCTGCGCGACGAGGCCGGGCTTCCGGCCGGCGTCTCGCCGGTCGGCCGCGGCACGATCCTCAGCCGTATCTGGAACAAGCCGTCGATCACGGTGACGGGCATCGACGCGCCGAGCGTCGTGAACGCCTCGAACACGCTGAGCCCCGAGATCTCCGTCGTGATCAGCGCGCGCATCGCGCCCGGCCAGCCGGCGCGCGAGGCCTACGCCGCCATCGAGGCTCACCTCCGCGAGCACGCGCCGTTCGGTGCGCAGCTGACCTTCACCGACCAGGACTACGGCGACGCCTTCCTCGTCGACACCTCGGGCTGGGCCGTGGAGGCCGCCCGAGAGGCGCTCCACGAGGGCTACGGTGTCGAGTCCGTGGACATCGGCGTGGGCGGGTCCATCCCGTTCATCGCCGATCTCGTGCGGGAGTTCCCTGGCGCCCAGATCCTCGTGACCGGCGTCGAGGACCCGCACGCCAAGGCCCACAGCCCCAACGAGTCGCTGCACCTCGACACGTTCCGCAACGCCGTGCTCTCCGAGGCGCTCCTGCTCGAGAAGCTCGACGCGCGTACCTCGCAGGGGTGACACGTCGGCTCCGGGATCGGCGCGAATACGCCGGTCCCGGAGCCTTCTGCCAGCGGGCACGCGTAGAATCGTCGCATCCCGCCGCCTGAGTGGATGATCGATCCGGGGCGGCCCTTCCGGAGGAGTGCCATGACCGACACCGCACTGACGACCGAGCAGACCGCCCGCGAACACGGTGTGCTGCTGACCGACGCCGCCGCCGGCAAGGTCAAGAACCTGCTCGACCAGGAGGGACGCGACGACCTGCGCCTGCGCGTTGCCGTGCAGCCCGGCGGGTGCAGCGGCCTGATCTACCAGCTCTACTTCGACGAGCGCTACCTGGACGGCGACAAGACTGTCGACTTCGACGGCGTCGAGGTGATCGTCGACGACATGAGCGTTCCGTACCTCGACGGCGCCACGATCGACTTCAAGGACACCATTTCGGAGCAGGGCTTCACGATCGACAACCCCAACGCGGCCGGGTCGTGCGCGTGCGGCGACAGCTTCCACTGATCGCTAACGATCCGATACTTTTCCGGCGGGTCCGGTGCGCTCCGATTAGCGCCCGGGCCCGCCTTTTTCCGTCCCTGCGACACGATCCAACCTGAGCGGATGGCCTGAATCGCCTGGGCGGTTGCCCTAGACTGGCGAGAGTCCTGTTCGTGATCGGAAAGGTGCACCGTGCCTTCGAAACGCCGTATCCGCTGGGCCGTTCTCCCACTCGGGATCGCAGCGGCTGCAGTCCTCGCCGGATGCACCCCGACCGAGCTGCACGGCTTCCTCCCCGGGTTCACCGAAGACGGCCAGCCGGCCACCAACCACGTCGACATGGTCGCTGGTCTCTGGGTGAACTCGTGGATCGTGCTGCTCGTCGTCGGCGTCATCACGTGGGGCCTGATGGGATGGGCGGCGATCGCCTACCGGCGTCGCAAGGGCCAGATGGGTCTTCCCGTCCAGCTGCGCTACAACATGCCGATCGAGATCTTCTACACGATCGTCCCGCTCATCCTCGTGGTCGGCTTCTTCGCCTTCACCGCGCGCGACCAGGCGATCCTCGAGACGCAGTACGACGAGCCCGACGTGTCGATCACGGCCATCGGCAAGCAGTGGTCGTGGGACTTCCAGTACGACGGCGCCAGCGACGACGAGACCGTCTGGACCATGGGCGTCCAGGCGCAGACCGATGAGCGCGGCGACGTCATCAGCGAGCTGCCGACCCTCGTCCTCCCGGTCAACGAGTCGGTCAAGATCAAGCTGCAGTCGCGTGACGTCATCCACTCGTTCTGGATCATCGACTTCCTTTACAAGAAGGACATGTACATCGGCCGGGACAACTACTGGTCCTTCACGCCGACCCGCGAGGGCGAGTACGCCGGCAAGTGCGCCGAGCTCTGCGGCGAGTACCACTCGATGATGCTGTTCAACGTCAAGGTCGTCAGCGCAGCCGAGTACGAGGACTACCTCGCCACGCTGCGCGAGGCGGGCCAGACCGGTGACATCAACGACGCCTACGACCGTCTGCAGAACGCGCCCGGGACGGGCGCTCAGGGCGAGGGATCCGAAGAGGGAGACAACTGATCATGGCGACGACGCTTCCGCTCCAGGAGACGACGCAGGGTCGCCCCACCACCCTGCCGCCGCGTCAGGCCGCACTGCTCAGCGCATCGCGCGTCGAGCAGAAGGGCAACATCATCGTCAAGTGGATCACCTCCACCGACCACAAGACGATCGGGTACCTGTACCTCATCTCCTCCGTCATCTTCTTCCTCCTGGGTGGAGTGATGGCGCTGATCATCCGTGCGGAGCTCTTCGAGCCCGGAATGCAGATCATCCCGACCAAGGAGCAGTACAACCAGCTGTTCACGATGCACGGCACGATCATGCTGCTGATGTTCGCGACGCCGCTGTTCGCGGGCTTCGCGAACGCGATCCTGCCGTTGCAGATCGGTGCTCCTGACGTCGCCTTCCCGCGTCTGAACGCCTTCGCCTTCTGGCTGTTCCTCTTCGGCTCGACGATCGCCGTCTCCGGCTTCCTCACCCCGCAGGGTGCTGCCGCGTTCGGCTGGTTCGCGTATCAGCCGCTCGCGAACGCCTCGTTCTCGCCCGGGGTGGGCGGCAACCTCTGGATGCTCGGCCTCGGCATGAGCGGTTTCGGCACCATCCTCGGTGCCGTGAACTTCATCACGACGATCATCACGATGCGCGCGCCCGGCATGACCATGTGGCGCATGCCGATCTTCTCGTGGAACACGCTGATCACCAGCATCCTGGTGCTGATGGCGTTCCCGGTGCTCGCCGCCGCCATCCTCGCCGCCGCCGCCGACCGCGTGCTCGGCGCCCACATCTACGACCCGGCCAACGGCGGCGTGCTCCTCTGGCAGCACCTGTTCTGGTTCTTCGGTCACCCCGAGGTTTACATCATCGCGCTGCCGTTCTTCGGCATCGTGTCGGAGATCTTCCCGGTCTTCAGCCGCAAGCCGATCTTCGGCTACAAGACGCTCGTCTACGCGACGATCGCGATCGCCGCGCTGTCGGTCGCGGTGTGGGCCCACCACATGTACGTCACCGGTGCGGTGCTGCTGCCGTTCTTCGCCCTGATGACGATGCTGATCGCGGTTCCGACGGGTGTGAAGATCTTCAACTGGATCGGCACGCTCTGGCGAGGATCGGTGACCTTCGAGACCCCGATGGTCTTCGCGCTCGGCTTCCTGGTGTCGTTCGTGTTCGGTGGTCTCACCGGCGTGATCCTCGCGTCGCCGCCGCTCGACTTCGCCCTGTCGGACTCGTACTTCGTCGTGGCGCACTTCCACTACGTCGTCTTCGGCACGGTCGTGTTCGCGATGTTCGCCGGCTTCTACTTCTGGTGGCCGAAGTGGACCGGGCGCATGCTCAACGAGCGCCTCGGCTACGTCCACTTCTGGATGCTGTTCATCGGCTTCCACATGACCTTCCTCATCCAGCACTGGCTGGGCGTCGACGGCATGGTCCGTCGCTACGCGGACTACTCCGAGGCAGACGGCTGGACCTGGCAGAACCAGGTGTCGACGATCGGCGCCATCATCCTCGGCGCCTCGATGATCCCGTTCCTGTTCAACGTGTGGATCACGTCGCGCAAGGCGCCGAAGGTGACCGTCAACGACCCGTGGGGCTACGGCGCATCGCTCGAGTGGGCGACCTCGTGCCCGCCCCCGCGTCACAACTTCACGTCGATCCCGCGCATCCGCAGCGAGCGGCCCGCGTTCGACCTGAACCACCCCGAGGCGGGCATCCCGGTCGGCGTCGGTCCTGCGAAGGACGCCCCCGAAGCCCCGGTCTCCGACCTTGCCGATGGAGAGGTGAAGTAAGGTGCGCACGAACACCGGACTCTGGTGGCTGCTGGCGATCTTCTTCCTGGCGGTAGCCGTCGTCTACACCGGGTGGAACATCATCGCCCACCCCGACGTGCCGTGGTACCACGGCATCGAGTGGGTCGGCAGCGTCGCGCTGCTGTTCACCGCGCTCATGGGTGCGCTGATCGCGTTCTACATCGGCCGCGTGCACAACGCCCAGGGCGGCGAGCTGCCCGAGGACGTCCTCACCTCCGACATCGACGACGGTGACCCCGAGCTGGGCGAGTTCAGTCCGTGGTCGTGGTGGCCCATCGTCCTGGCCTTCTCGGCTGCTCTCGGCATGATCGGCCTCGCGGTCGGCGCCTGGATGTTCCCGATCGGTCTCGCCGTCTTCGTCGTCGCGATCGTCGGCTGGGTCTACGAGTACTACCGCGGCTACTTCGCCCGCTGATCCGGCGTCGCCGGCCCGCATGGCATATCGCGTGATGCGCACGGGGACCCGTCTGTGACGGGGCCCCGTGCGCTTCTGCGTGCGGCTGCGTGCTCCGACATCGGCCCGCACCGCAAGACCAATCAGGACGCGGCGTTCACGGCCTCCTGGGGCGCGGCAGTGGCAGACGGCGTCGGGGGAGGACCCGCGGGTGACTTCGCCTCGGCGGCATTCATCCACCGGCTGGCCGCGGGCCGTCTGGACGGCCTCGAGCCCGTGCAGCTCGCCGACGCGGTCCGGTCGGCCAACTGGGACCTCCGTGCCCATGTCGAGCGCGATCCGTCGCTGAGCGGCATGGCCACGACGTTCACCGGGCTCTTCGCTGCCCGCGACGGCGGGCTTCTGCTGGCCCACACCGGCGACTCGCGGGCGTACCGTCTGCGAGACGGGGAGCTCATGCAGGCGAGCAGGGACGATTCGCTCGTGCAGGCGCTGGTCGACCGCGGAATCGTATCGATCACGGATGCTGCGTCCCACCCCCGTCGCAACATCATCACCGCCTCGCTGAGCGGGGCTGAACGCGATGCCGCGACGGTGACCGCCCACGATGCGCAGGCCGGCGACAGGTGGCTGCTGTGCAGCGACGGACTCACGGACTATGTCCCGGATGACGAGATCCGAGACCTTCTTCTGGAGTTCCCACACGCGGGAACGGCGGTCGAAGCGTGTGTCGCGGTGGCTCTGGAAGCCGGTTCCTACGACAACGTCACCGTGGTCGTGTGCGACGTCGTCCTGGCCGCCGAGGAGATCGGCGGCGCGCCCGCGCAGACGGCGTTCTACGGGGCGGCCGCCGAACGGTTCATGGAAGGGCTCGAGTCGGCCTGAGCCGGGCGCTCAGCCTGCGACGGGCGCGCGGACGACCATCACCTGCGCGTCGAACACCCGGGGGAGTGGTCCCTCGTCGTTCTCGGTCGGCTGGCCTTCGCGCACCCAGTACTCGTAGCCGCCGATCATCTCTTTGACCGGGTAGCCGAGCTTGGCGAACTCGATGGCGCCCTTCGCGCCGGCGTTGCAGCCGGGACTCCAGCAGTAGACGACGACGGGCGTCGAGCTGTCGATCTCGCGCGGTGCGCGATCGGCGATCTCGCGGTACGGCATGTGGATCGCGCCCCGGATGCGTCCCTGCGCCCACGCCTCGTCGCCGCGGACATCGACCAGGACGAACCGCTCGCCGGCCTTCTGGGCGGCGTACACGTCGGAGGAGTCGGTCTCGAGGGCGAGTTTGGCGGAGAAGTACGAGAGGGCGTCTGTCATGTGTCCACGCTAAGTCAGCATCCGTGGCGGGACCGTCGGAAGCGCTGTCAGACGTCGTCCGATTCCTGCCGATCCGTGACGCGCGGCACAGGTGCCGCTGCACAGGACGACGGATGCCCCGGCACGATCGTGGAGATCGTGCCGGGGCATCCGTCTGCGAAGTGCGGCGACCTTACTGGTCGGACTCCTTCTCGCGGTTGCGCGGAGCCTTCGTGCCGGGCTCGGGCTCGGGAACGATGACGTTCGAGGGGCGCACCGGCACCTCGCCGTGCCTGCCGTCGTCGAGCGGCTTGTGCGGGGCGTCCGGAACACCGGCGCGCTCGTGAGCCGCCTGGATCTCGAGATCTTCCTCGGCCGCGATGTGGTCGAGGTCGTGGTGCTGGTGAGCCAGCGCCGCGTCGAGCTCGGCCTGCGTGACGGGGGTGAGGCGGTCCTCGAAGAACCAGCGCGAGATGGACGCGCGGAGGTTCTCGTGCCACGGGATCTGACCCTTGGCGTTCGGACGCACCACGAGCGGCTCGTAGGTGTCGAAGTCGGCCAGCTTGAAGCGCTCGTAGTCGTCGACGGGCTGGTGGACCTCGATGTACTCGCCACCGGGGAGGCGGACGATGCGACCCGACTCGTAGCCGTGCAGCGAGATCTCGCGATCCTTCTTCTGCAGCGCGATGCAGATGCGCTTGGTGACGAAGTACGCGATCACCGGGCCCAGGATCAGCAGCGCCTGGAGCGTGTGGATCACGCCCTCCATCGTCAGCCAGAAGTGCGTGGCGATGATGTCGGAGGATGCCGCGGCCCACATGACGGCATAGAACATGACTCCGGCGGCACCGATGGCGGTGCGGGTGGCCGAGTTGCGCGGACGCTGGGCGATGTGGTGCTCGCGCTTGTCGCCGGTGACCCACGCCTCGATGAACGGGTAGATCAGGACGAGCACGATGAAGATGCCGATGACCACCAGCGGCACGATGATGTTGAACGACCACGTGCGGTCGAGGAACACGATCTCCCAGCCCGGCGGGATCAGGCGCAGCATGCCGTCGGCGAAGCCGATGTACCAGTCCGGCTGGGTACCGGCCGAGACGGGGGACGGGTCGTACGGGCCGTAGTTCCAGATCGGGTTGATCGTGAACAGCGAGGCGACGAGCACGATCACGCCGAACGTGATGAACAGGAACCCGCCCATCTTCGACATGTAGACCGGCATCATCGGGTAGCCGACCACGACGCTGTTCGTGCGTCCGGCGCCGGCGAACTGCGTGTGCTTGTTGATCACCATCAGCATGAGGTGGAGCACCAGCAGGCCGACGAGGATCGCGGGCAGCAGCAGGATGTGCAGCGTGTAGAGGCGGCCGACGATCGCGTCACCCGGGAACTCGCCGCCGAACAGCAGGAACGAGGTCCAGGTTCCGATGATCGGGATGCCCTTGACCAGGCCGTCGATGATGCGGAGGCCGTTGCCCGACAGCACGTCGTCGGGGAGGGAATAGCCGGTGAAGCCCTCGGCCATCGCGAGGATGAACAGGATGAAGCCGATCACCCAGTTGAGCTCGCGCGGCTTGCGGAACGCGCCGGTGAAGAACACGCGCAGCATGTGCACGCCGATGCCCGCGACGAACACCAGGGCGGCCCAGTGGTGCATCTGGCGGACGAGGAGACCGCCGCGCAGGTCGAACGAGATCTCGAGCGTCGACGCCATGGCGGCCGACATCTCGATGCCGCGCATCGGCAGGTAGGCGCCGTTGTAGTGGGTCTCGACCATCGACGCCTGGAAGAAGAACGTCAGGAACGTGCCCGAGAGGAGCACGACGACGAACGCCCAGAGGGCGATCTCGCCCAGCATGAACGACCAGTGGTCGGGGAAGATCTTGCGGCCGAGCTCCTTGACGAAGCCCGACAGGCTCGTGCGCTCGTCGATGTAGTTCGCGGTGGCGCCGATGAAGCGCCCGCCGAGCGGGCGGTCACCGTTCCGTGAGACGGGAGCCGCCGGAGCCGCAGGCTGCTCAGTGACGGTTGAGGTGCTCAATGACGCTCCCAGAAGCTCGGGCCGACGGGTTCGAGGAAGTCGCTGCGGGCGACGAGGTAGCCCTCGTCGTCGACGGTGATGGGCAGCTGCGGCAGCGGACGGGCCGCCGGGCCGAAGATGACCTTCGCGTGGTCGGTCACGTCGAACTGCGACTGGTGGCACGGGCACAGCAGGTGATGGGTCTGCTGCTCGTACAGTGCGACGGGGCAGCCGACGTGGGTGCACACCTTGGAGTACGCGACGATGCCGTTGTACGACCACTCCTTGCGCTCTTCCGACTCGGTGAGCTGCTCCGGAAGCAGGCGTACCAGCAGGACGATCGCCTTGGCCTTCTCATCGAGGTAACCCTCGCTGTGCGAGACCTCGGCGAGTGCCTCGGGGATGACGTGCACCGCGGAGCCGAGGGTGAGGTCGGCCGCCTTGATGGGCTCGCCCGACGGGTCGTGAGCCAGGCGCATGCCCTCCTTCCACATGGTGTGCTCGAGGAGGTACACGGGGTCACCGGCGTGCGGCTTCTCCGGCGAGTTGAACGGCGCAAGGCCGCGGAAGAGCACGACGCCGGGCACGACCGATGCCACGAGCGCGGCGATCAGCGAGTTGCGGACCATCGCACGGCGGCCGAAGCCCGACTCGGCGTCGGCGTCGGCGAAGGCCTTGATGGCAGCCTCACGCGTCGTGTCGCGGCCGCGCGTCGCGTGGCGGGGCTCGACGAACTCCCTGTCGGACATGACGGCCTTCGACCAGTGGATCGCGCCCACGCCGATGGCCAGCAGCGCGAAGGCGATGCCGAGTCCGATGAAGAGGTTGTTGTTGCGGATGTCGACGATCCGCCCGCTCTCGATCGGGAAGAGCATGTAGGCGGCGATCGCCCAGATGCTGCCGGCGATCGACAGGTAGAAGAGCGTGTAGATACCCCGGACCGCGCGCTTCATCGAAGCGGGATCCTGGTCGGTCATCCGCTCGCGGTGCGGGGGGAGGCCAGGGTTGTGCACCGGGTCGGTGACCGCCACAGCGAGCCCGGGGGAGGGCTTCCAGGAAGCCCTCTCGTGCTCTAGCGGGTCGTCCTCGTGGGCCATGCTGCTCCTCGTCAAGTCTTACGTGTGTCGTTCGTCGATCAGTTGGACTTCGCCGTGATCCACACGGTGATGGCGATCAGCGAGCCGATGCCGAAGATCCAGATGAAGAGGCCCTCCGAGACGGGGCCGAGCGAGCCGAGCGTGAATCCGCCCGCAGACTCGTTGTCCTGCAGGTACAGCAGGTAGGTGATGATGTCACGCTTCTCTTCGGTGGTCAGCGTCATGTCGTTGAACACCGGCATGTTCTGCGGACCCGTGACCATCGCCGCATACATGTTCAGCGGGGTGGTGGTGTGCAGGTTCGGGGCGTACTTGCCCTCGGTCAGCGCACCGCCGGCGCCGGCGACGTTGTGGCACATGGCGCAGTTGATGCGGAAGAGCTCGCCACCCTCGGACGCGCTGCCGCCGCCGTCGAGGACTTCTTCCTCGGGGTAGGTCGGGCCGGGCGCGATCGACTGGATGTAGGCGCCGATCGCGGTGATCTGCTCCTCGGTGAACTGCGCGGGCTTCTGCGGGGCCTGCGGGCCCTGCATCTGCAGCGGCATACGGCCGGTGCTCATCTGGAAGTGCACGGCGAGCTCGCCGACGCCGTAGAGCGACGGGCCGTCCTCGGTGCCCTGCACGTCCAGGCCGTGGCACGTGGCGCAGTTGGCCTGGAACAGCTTCTTGCCGTCCTCGACGGTGAGCGCCGAGTTCGTGACGGTCTCCGGGGTGGTGGCCGCCATCGCGGCAGATGCCCCGGCGTAGACGCCGCCCGTGATGAGCAGGCCGATGCCGATCAGTGCGGCTGCGGCCCAGGGGCTGCGGCGGCCGTTCGAGCGGCGCGTGGTCTGTCGTGCCATGTCGGGTTTCAGCTCCGCTCTCACTTGAGGAAGTAGATGACGAGGAAGAGGGCGATCCAGACGACGTCGACGAAGTGCCAGTAGTACGACACGACGATCGAGGACGTCATCTCTTTGCGCCCGAAGTTCTTGACGGCGTACGCGCGCCCGATGACGAGGAGGAAGGCGATGAGGCCGCCCGTCACGTGGAGGGCGTGGAAGCCGGTGGTGAGGTAGAAGGCCGACGCGTAGGAGTTCGCGTTGATCGGCATGCCCTCGGCGACGAGCTGGGCGTACTCCCACACCTGGCCCGAAACGAAGATCGCGCCGAGCGCGAAGGTCAGCCAGAACCACTCGACCATGCCCCAGCCGAGCCAGCCACGCTTCTTCGTCGAATAGGGCTGGAAGCGCTCTGCGGCGAACACGCCCATCTGGCACGTGACCGAGGACAGCACGAGGATGATCGTGTTGACGGTCGCGTACGGGATGTTCAGCAGCTGCGTCTCCTGGGCCCACAGTTCGGGCGAGGTGTTGCGCAGGGTGAAGTAGATCGCGAAGAGGCCCGCGAAGAACATCACCTCGCTGCCGAGCCACACGATGGTTCCGACAGCGACCGGATCCGGCCGCTTGACGGACCGCATGGCCTGGGAGTAGGTCGCTGTGGAGGTCGTCACGCTCCCCATTATGGCCGATTCGAAGCCGCGATTTTCGCATCGGAGGGCATGTCTTCGCCTGCTCCGGAACTTAGGGGAGCCTAAGAGGACCCTGCGACTTCGCCGTGAACCCGTGGTGAAGACGCAGAATCGCCGCGCCCGGGACGCCGTGTCACGAAACGGTTCCGATTCCCGAGCCCGGCTAGGCTTCTCGGTTATGGCGGAGCTGTACACCTGGCCGGGAATCCTCACCACGCTGCTCGAGCGGCGCGACCTCAGCGTCTCGGAGTCGACGTGGGCGATGCGGCAGATCATGTCGGGCACCGCCACCCCCTCGCAGCTGGCGGGTTTCCTCGTCGCGCTGCGTGCCAAGGGCGAGACGGTGGACGAGATCGTCGGCTTCCGCGACGCGATCCTCGAGGCCGCGCTCCCGCTTCCCGTCGACGCCGCGGTCCTCGACATCGTGGGAACCGGTGGCGACCGCTTCGGAACCGTCAACGTGTCGACGATGTCGGCGCTCGTGGCCGCAGCATCCGGGATCCCCGTCGTCAAGCACGGCAACAAGGCGGCCAGCTCGTCCTCGGGTTCGTCCGACGTGCTGGGCGCTCTCGGTGTCGACCTGGCCCTGTCGCCGGACGCCGTGGCCGAGACGCTCTCCCGCACCGGCATCACCTTCGCGTTCGCGGGCGCGTTCCACCCCGGGTTCAAGAACGCGGCGGCGACGCGGAGCGAGCTCGGCGTCCCCACCGTCTTCAACTTCCTCGGGCCGCTGTGCAACCCGGCGCGTGCCGAGGCGAACGCCGTCGGCGTCGCCCATCTCGACCGGGTGCCGCTCATCACCGGCGTGTTCCGCACGCGCGGCGCGACGGCGCTGGTGTTCCGTGGCGACGACGGCCTCGACGAGCTCACGACGACCGGTCACAGCCGGCTGTGGGAGGTCAGTCGCGGCGACATCCACGAGCACGACCTGGACCCGCGCGACCTCGGCATCCCGCTCGCCGACATCGACGACCTGCTGGGCGGCGATCCGGCCCACAACGCCGGCGTGGTGCGGCGCGTGCTCGGCGGCGAGGAGGGCGCGGTGCGCGACATCGTGCTGCTCAACGCGGCCGCGGGCATGGTCGCCTACCGCCTGTTCCGCGACGCCGCGCAGGTGCAGCGACCGATCCTCGAGCGCCTCGCCGAGGCCCGTGACGACGCCGCCGCCGCGATCGACACCGGCGCGGCGACGGCCACGTTGGACCGCTGGGTCGAGGCGACGCGCGCACTCGCCTCCTGAGCCGGCGCCCCGCCCGGTTTTCTCCGGCGCGCGCTCTTCCGCCTCGCCGTGCGGCGCCGCTAGCGTGTGGCTCAACGACCGCATCCGAGGAGGACGCATGAGCGAGGAAGAGCCCCGCACCACCGACGTGATCGAGCCCCCCGAGAAGAAGGTCGGCCTCGTGAAGGCGGTCGGCATCATCGGGATCATCGGCGGCATCCTGCTGATCGTCGTCGGCATCATCGCGTGGATCGGCGTGACGACCCAGCTCACGGCCGAGAACATCACCATCCCCGACGACGCCGCAGCGTTCCAGGGCCAGCAGGTCACCGGCCCCTTCACGGCCTACGTGCAGGCCGACATCATCAACACCCACGCCCTCGAGGCGTCGGGCGGCAAGACGTACGCCGAGCTCGACCAGGACGACCCGGTGCGGGCCACCGTGATGCAGGCGTCGTTCCTGCGCGCCTCCCTCTTCACCTCGGTCGTCGCCTACGGTGTCGCGCTGTTCGCGGCCGGCATGGGCGTGCTCGCGATCCTGTTCGGCTGGGCCATCCACCGGCTGGCGAGCGTTCCGGTGGTGATCCGGCGCTCGAACATCGCCTGATCCTTCGTCCCGCCGCACGTGAACCCCTACGACGCACTGACCGAGATCGCCACGCTCCTCGAGCGTGAGCGTTCATCGCGGTACAAGTCGAAGGCGTTCCGTGCGGCGGCCGACGCGATCGAGGGCCTGAGCGACCCGGAACTGCGGGATACCGCCTCCCTGCGCCGCCGCAAGGGGATCGGCGACTCCACCTTCGCCGTGATCCAGCAGGCGCTGGCAGACGAGGTGCCGGGATACCTCGTCGACCTGCGCGAGCGCGCCGGCGTGCAGCGCACGTCGTCCCTGCGGCCGCTGCTCCGGGGCGACCTGCACTCGCACAGCGATTGGTCCGACGGTCTCACCTCCATCGACCTCATGGTCGACGCGGCGAGAGCACTCGGCCACGAGTACCTCGCCCTCACGGATCATTCGCCGCGGCTGCGCGTCGCGAACGGGCTGTCGCCCGAGCGCCTGCGCTCCCAGCTCGAGGTCGTCGCGGGCATGAGCAGCGACGGGTTCACCCTGCTCTCGGGCATCGAGGTCGACATCCTCGAAGACGGCGCCCTCGATCAGCAGCCCGACCTCCTCGCCGAACTCGACGTCGTGGTCGCGTCCGCCCACTCCAAGCTCCGCATGGAGCGCGGGCCGATGACCCGGCGTCTGGTCGCGGCCGTCTCGAACCCGCACATCGACGTGCTCGGACATGCCACGGGGCGCCTCGTCGAGGGATCGCGCGGAACGCGGCCGCCCTCGACCTTCGACGCGCGGGCCGTGTTCGAGGCCTGCGAGGCCCATGGCGTCGCGGTCGAGATCAACTCCCGTCCGGAGCGGCAGGACCCTCCGGACGAGCTGATGGCGCTGGCGCTGAAGATCGGATGCCTCTTCTCGATCGATTCGGACGCCCATGCGCCCGGTCAGCTCTCCCTGCTGGACTACGGCGCCGAGCGAGCCGAGCGCATCGGCGTGCCGCCTGAGCGCATCGTCACGACGTGGCCGCTGGACAAGCTGCGCGCGTGGACCGGACGCGACCGCGGCGCCTGATTCCCCGGTGACGGATCCAGGGCCGCAGTCGCGTCCGGGAGATCACTGCGCCGCGTTCGCGCGAAGCACCTCGAGGCGTGCGCGGTACTCGGTCTCGTCGATGTCGCCCTTCGCGAATCGCTCCGCGAGCGTCGTCTCGGCCTGACGGGCGGGGTTGCGGCCATACGGCCCGGAGCCGTTCTCCGCGGCCGCACGACGCCACCGGCGGCCGAAGATCGCGAAGAGGATCGCGAACAGGGCGATCCAGAACAGCGGGATCAGCAGGAACCACCAGCCGAACCCCGACGGGCCGACGAAGTGAGTGGCCACGATCCCCGTGGCGAGTGCAGTGGACATGCGGATTCCTCTCTCGGAACCGGCTGCGCCGGGAAGGGCGGCCGGATGCCTCGAGTCAACGCGGGTGGCGGCATCCGTGAATCCGACCGCCGGAGTGATCTCGACTGCTCTCGGCGGAGTACCGCAGGCCGCGGTCACCCGGGCTGTGAGCCGACCAGCCCGGATTCGTACGCGATGATCACGAGTCGCACGCGATCGCGCGCGTAGAGCTTCTGCATGATGCGCGACACGTGCGTCTTCGCGGTGAGCGGCGACAGGTGCAGGCGGGCGCCGATCTCGTTGTTCGTGAGTCCCTCTGCGACGAGGCGCAGGACGTCGACCTCGCGGTCGGTGAGGGTCTCGAGGAGCTGGGGATCGGGCACCGCACGCAGGCCCGACGCGGCCCGATCGAGCAGCGTGCGGGTGACGCCGGGGGACAGGAGCGCGTCGCCGGCGGCCACGGCGCGGACCGCGCGGATGAGGTCGGCGGGCTCGGTGTCCTTCACGAGGAACCCGCTGGCGCCGGCGAGCACCGCGCGGATCACGTACTCGTCGAGCTCGAAGGTGGTCACGATCACGACCCGCACACCGGCCAGGTCGGGGTCGGCGGCGATCTGCTCGGCGGCCCACAGTCCGTCGCCGTCCGGCATGCGGATGTCGACGAGCGCGACGTCGACGTCTGCCGCGCGGAGTGCGCGCAGCAGCTCCTGGCCGCCGGAGGCTTCCGCCACGACCTCGATATCGGGCTCCGAGTCCAGGAGCGCCCGGAACCCGGCCCGCACGAGCTGGTGGTCGTCGGCGAGAGCGACGCGGATCATGCCGCGCCCCGCCAGGGAAGACGCGCGACCACAGCGGTGCCCCGCGTGCCGCTGTCGACGGTCAGGGCGCCGCCCGCGAGCTCGGCCCGCTCACGCATGCCGCGCAGGCCCCCGCGCTCGGACGCGGTCGCGGGGATGCCGGCGCCGTCGTCCGCGACCGTGAGGACGAGGTCGTCGGAGTCGTGCTCGACCGTCACCGTGGCGTGCGAGGCGGCGGAATGGCGCACCACGTTCGTCAGCGCCTCCTGGGCGATGCGGTAGGCCGTCGTCTGCACCGCGCTCGGCGGCGTGTCGCCCGCGAGGCGGTCGTCGAGGGCGACGCTGAGGCCCAGCCCGGTGCGGCCGGCGACGAGGCTCGGCAGCTGCGCGAGCTGCGGCTGCGGCGTGAGCGGCGCGGTGTCGGGTGCGCCGATCTCGTCGCCGCGCAGGAATGCGAGCACGCCGCGCACCTCGTCGAGGCCCGTCGCGCTGAGACTGCGGATGTTCGCGAGCGCCTCCCGTGCGCGCTCCGGCTCGCGGTCGAAGAGATGCAGCCCCACGCCGGACTGCACGGCGATCTGGCTCAGCGAATGCGCGAGCACGTCGTGCAGCTCTCGGGCGATGCGCGTGCGCTCCTCCTGCTCGGCCGCGCGACGGCGAGCGACGAGCTGCGTGCGGCGCTCCTCGGCGCCGCGGATCCGCGCCCGGATGCCTTCGCCGACGATGAAGCACAGCGCGAGGCCCACCGTGGCGAAGGCGATGCGCGCGGGATGCCACTGGACGCCCACGAAATCCGCGCCGACGACGACGCCGAGCCAAGCCACGCCGACCGACACGAGTGCCCACACGCGTGCACCTCGAACGACGGCGCCGACGATCGCGAAGATCAGGGCGACGGGTGGCGGCCCGCCCACGGGCGCGATCAGCAGGTCGACGGCGCTCAGCGCGGCCACGGCCGCGACGGTGGGCCCGGGCAGTCGACGCGCCGCGAGGAGGACGAGAGCGGATGCTGCGGCCAGCGTCAGGCTCGTCGCCGCCGCGGCGACGGGCACGTGCTGCCACCACGACAGCACGATGGTGCCGGGCACCTGAACCAGGAGCGAGACGAAGACCGGTACGAGGAGCACGACGGCCGCCGGCGGGCGGAAGCGCGGGCCGATCTCGTCGGCGCCGGGGGCACGCAGCCGGTGACGGCTCATACTCGAATCGTCACGCACGGGCCCGGGCATGCGCACGATCGTACGCCGCGCCCCTCTGTGAGGAATCTGACCGCGGGAGCCCCGCCCGTACTCCCACGGGAGTACGGGGCGGCCGCGCGGGAAGGGATCAGACGGTGTCGAGGGCGTCGATGATGCGGTTCATCGACGCGCCCAGCGCCCACTGCTCGGCGAGGGATGCGGCATCCGTCTTCCCCTGCTCGGTGAGCGGTCGCAGGCGGGGGTCGGGCACGTCCAGCGGGAGGTCGCGCACGACGGCCACGACCTGCGGCGCGACGGCGAGATAGGGGAGGCCCGCGAGCACCTTCGAGCGCACGCCCGCGGACATGCCCTCGCCGGCCTCGGCCGCGGCCACGATCCCGGCGAGATCGCCGTGGGTCGCGAGGAGCCCGGCCGCGGTCTTCTCGCCGATGCCCGCGACGCCGGGCAGACCGTCGGACGAGTCGCCGCGGAGCGTGGCGAAGTCGGCGTACTGCGAAGGAAGGACGCCGTACTTGGTGACCACGGACGCATCGGTGAGCACCTCGAGGTTGCTCATGCCGCGCGCGGTGTAGACGACGCGGACATCGCGCTCGTCGTCGACCAGCTGGAAGAGGTCGCGGTCGCCGGTGACGATGTCGACCGGCATGGTCGCGGTGGAGGCGAGGGTGCCGATGACGTCGTCGGCCTCGTGGGCGGTGGCGCCGACGATGCGGATCCCGAGGGTGTCGAGCGCCTCGCGGATGACGGGAACCTGCACCTCGAGGGGATCGGGAACCTCTTCGACGTCGGGTCCGCCCGCGACGACCTCCGCGACGCGATGCGTCTTGTAGGTCGGGATGAGGTCGACGCGCCACTGCGGTCGCCAGTCGTCGTCCCAGCACGCGACGAGGTGCGTGGGGCGGTACGTCGTGACGAGCCGCGTGATGATGTCGAGGAACCCGCGGACGGCGTTGACGGGGGTGCCGTCCGGAGCGCGCACGGTGTCGGGCACCCCGTAGAACGCGCGGAAGTACAGGGACGCGGAGTCGAGCAGCATGAGGCGGTCGGTCACGCGTTCATCCTGGCACGTGCCGCCGACGCCCGTACGTGCGCGCTGCGTGCACTGAATCGGAGATCCTGTGCGACACGCCTCGGGCTTCGCCGCGGCAACGGCGTGTCGCGCAACACCTCCGATGATGTGCCCCGCGGTCGCCGCGAGCCCGTCCCACGCCACCCTCCGTTCACCTGCCGGACCGGCCACGGTCGCACGGCAGGACCCATCGCGTTCACATCCGGCGCCCACCGTGGGGAGATAGCGCTGAGCCCGATCGTGAGGGCCGGCCGGGAGGAGGCGCCCCATGGGTCGCGAGGATGTGCTGGCGTGGGTCGAGTCGCCGCTGCAGCTCGTCGGCGCCGCGGAGTGGGCGGCCGCCCACCGCACGACCGTTCCCGTCGCCGGACGCCTGACGCCGCAGATCTCGGCCACCGCCGACGAGCTGCTGTCGCGCGGCGCGCGCTTCGGCGAGCTCGAGCCCTACCTCGGGATCCCGTGGAGCCTGCTCGCCCGACACGGCCACTGGCTCGTCGGCGACGGCTTCTCGGGCCAGTTCCGCCTCGCCGCGTCGGTGCTGCGGCCGCATCGCATCACCTTCCTCGATGACGGCGCCCACGCGATCGCCTACGCCGACACGCTGCTCGGTCGCCGCCCGTACACCCGCCCGAACATCGAAGAGCGCGGACTGACCACGGTCGTCGCTCCCTTCGCGGCCGAGCTCGTGCACCGCCGCGCCCTCGCGCGCCGCGCGGAGATGTTCACGGCATTCGACCTCGGCGCCGACCGCCTCGACGCGCTCGCCGACCACGGGTTCGGCATCCGCCGCCACGACTTCTCGTGGACGCGTCAGAGCGCGCCCGCGGCGCCGGAACTCGGCCGTCGCGTGGTGCTCGGCAGCGCACTCCCGGTCGACGGACGGATGCTGCTGCTCGACTATGTGCGGTGGGTGCGGGAAGCCGCAGCCGGCGGCGCGGTGTACCTCCCGCACCGTCGCGAGTCGGCGGAGCAGCTGGACGCCGTCTCGACCGTGCCTGATCTGCGGATCCACGAGACCGGACTGCCCGTCGAGCTCGTGCTCGCCGGCGCCCGTGGCGCGCTCGACGTGCACACGCTGCCGTCGAGCACCACGACGACGCTCCCGCTGGTGCTCGCAGGCACAGGAACGACCGTGCACACCGGACGCGCCCGGCGCTCGGCCCGGACGGCGGCGGCATGAGCGAGGCCGTCGCCATCATCCCCGCGCGCGGGGGCTCGAAGGGCGTCCCGCGCAAGAACCTGCAGCGCGTCGGCGGCGTGCCGCTGATCGCTCGCGCGGTCGAGGCGGCGCGGCGCTGCCCGGCGATCGACCGGGTCGTCGTGACGACCGACGACGCCGACATCGCGGCCGTCGCAGCCGAGTGGGGTGCCCAGGTCGTCGAGCGCCCGGCCGACCTCTCCGGCGACCTCGCGAGCAGCGAGAGCGCCCTCGTCCACGCCCTCGAGACCCTGGAGACCCGCAAGGTCGACGTCGGCGTCCTCGCGTTCCTGCAGGCCACCTCGCCCTTCATCGACGTCGACGCGCTCACCGCGGCCGTGCAGCTCGTGCGCTCGCGCCGCCGCGACAGCGTCTTCTCGGCCGTGGAGACGTACGGCTTCCTCTGGGAGAAGGGCATCGGCAGCGCGGCCGAGCCGGTCAACCACGAGATCGACGTGCGCCCGCGTCGCCAGGACCGCGAACCGCACTACCTCGAGACCGGCGCCTTCTACGTGATGCGGGCGGCGGGCTTCCGCGCGGCGAACCACCGCTTCTTCGGCAGCGTCGGCATCGCCGAGGTCGCGCCGCGGACCGCGATCGAGATCGACACGCTCGACGAGCTGGAGCTCGCGCGCACGCTCGCGCCCCTCGTCGACCGCGACGCGTTCGGCGCCCACGCGGGTGCGATCCCCGTCGACGCCGTCGTGACCGACTTCGACGGCGTGCACACCGACGACACCGTGCACGTCGACCAGAACGGCGTCGAATCCGTCACCGTGAGCCGATCCGACGGCATGGGCGTCGGGATGCTGCGAGCCGCCGGCATCCCGTTCCTCATCCTCTCGACCGAATCGAACCCCGTCGTGAGCGCCCGCGCCCGCAAGCTCGGCGTGGACGTGCGACAGGCGGCGTCCGATAAGGCGGCGGTGCTGCGCGAGTGGGCCGACCAGCAGGGCATCCCGCTGTCGCGGATCGCGTACCTCGGGAACGACGTGAACGATCTGCGGTGCCTCGAACTCGTCGGCTGGCCCGTCGCGGTCCCCGAGGCGCACCCCCTCGTCCTCTCCACCGCGCGCGTCGTGCTCGACCGCCCCGGCGGCGCCGGCGCCGTCCGCGATCTCGCCGAGCGCGTGCTCACCGGCAGGTCGGCGACGGCCGTCGCCGACGCGCTCCGGCCGGCCGTCGCGCCGGTGCGAGCCTCAGCATCCGATCACCCCACAGCACCACAGGAGGCCTCATGACCGTCACCATCGGATCCCGCGTCGTCGGGGGCGGACGCCCCGCGTACGTCATCGCCGAGATCGGACTGAACCACAACGGCGACGTCGACCTCGCGAAGCGTCTCATCGACGTGGCCGCCGACGCCGGCGCGGACGCGGTCAAGTTCCAGAAGCGCACGCCCGAGATCGCGACGCCCGAGCACATGCGCGACATGCCGCGCGACACCCCGTGGGGCCGCATGACGTACCTCGACTACCGTCGCCGCGTCGAGTTCGACCGCGAGGAGTACATCGAGATCTCCGACCACGCGCTGCTGCGCGGCCTCGAGTGGTTCGCGTCGCCGTGGGACGTGCCGAGCGTGGCCTTCCTCGAGGACCTGGGCGTCGTCGCGCACAAGGTCGCGTCCGCATCGCTCACCGATGTCGAGCTGCTCGAGGCGCTGCGTGACACCGGCAAGCCGATCATCCTGTCGACCGGCATGTCGACGATCGAGCAGATCGACGCCGCGATCGACATCCTCGGCACCGACCGCCTCGTGCTCCTGCACGCCACCTCGACGTACCCGATGGAGCCGGAGGAGGCCAACCTCCGCATGATCCCGGCGCTGCGCGACCGTTTCCCGGGCGTCCCGGTCGGCTACTCGGGCCACGAGCGCGGCCTGCAGATCTCGCTCGCGGCCGTCGCGCTCGGCGCCGTCGCGGTGGAGCGGCACATCACGCTCGACCGCACCATGTGGGGTTCCGACCACGCGGCCTCGCTGGAGCCTGCGGGCCTGCAGCACCTGGTGCGCGACATCCGCGTCATCGAGGCGGCCCTCGGCGACGGTGTGAAGCGCGTGTACCCCGGCGAGCTCGCGCCCATGGCGAAGCTGCGTCGCGTTCCCGCGTGAGTCCGGGCACGTCAGACGGCGGGCGGCCGCGCGTCGTCGCGATCGCCGACACCGACTCCTACGTGAAGTGGGCGGCCGCCCTCCTCGGCGGGGTCTCAGAGCGATGGGATGCCTCGCTCCTGGTGCTCGAGACGCCGCTCGTCGTCAGCGACGCCCAGCTCGCCTCCGCGCTCAGCGGGAGCGGGCTGGCGGAGGACCGCGTGGAGCGGATCGCCTACGCCCGCCTGGTGGCCCGGCTCGCCGAGCTGCGGGCGGACGCCGTGGTGATCGGAGCGCGCGGTCCGCTCGTGCGCGTGCTCGCGCGCGACCTCGCGGCGCTCGAGCCGCGGCCGGTCGTGGTGACCGGGCTTCCGGGCATCTCGATCCCCGCGACGCGCAAGGCCGTCGTGTACCGGCTGCAGTCCGACCTGTTCGTCGTGCACTCGCGCCGCGAGGTGCGAGAGTTCGGCGCGCTGTCGGCTCGGACCGGCTACGCCCACCGCTACGCCCTCGCGACGCTGCCGTTCGCGCGCTGTGCCGTGACGGCCGGCGGCGGCACCCGCCCGGATGCGGAGGGCACCGATCTCGTGTTCGCCACCCAGGCGAAGGTCCCCGCCGAGCGGGAGGACCGGCTGCGCGTCGCGCGCATGCTCGTGCGGGCGGCCGAGGCGGATCCGTCGCGCCGCGTCGTGGTGAAGCTCCGAGCCGCGTCGGGCGAGCACCAGACCCACGCCGAACTCGACGGCTACCCCGAGTTGCTCGCCTCGCTCGGGCCGCTGCCGGCGAACCTCGTCACCTCGACCGGGTCGATGGGCGACGCTCTCGACACGGCCGAGGGGCTCGTCACCGTCAGCTCCACCGCGGCGATCGAGGCGATCGCGCGCGGCATCCCCGTCATCGCCGTGGACACGTTCGGCGTCTCGCCGCGCCTCATCAACGAGACGCTGGCCGACGCCGACCTGCTCGCGAGCGAAGAGGACGTCGTCGCGCGGCGGTTCCGGCATCCGGATCCCGAGTGGCTCGACGAGAACTACTTCCACGCCCCTGAGGCCGACGACTGGACCGCACACGTCGACGCGCTGCTCGCGCAGCGGGCGGCTCGGCGGCTTCCGGCGCGCGCGTCCGTGGTGCGCCGGGGCGGCGCGCTGCGCGACGCGTGGGAGCGCAAGGTCGCTCTCGGCCGCAGTGACACGTCCGCCTCGGGTGCGGTGGCCTACGTCGTCGGCGTGCCGCTGCGCGGCGTGGTGCGACTCGCGAAGCGCGCCCGCCGCTCGCTCGTCGGAGCGGTTCAGCAGCCGGGGCCGGTCGGATCCTCGACGCAGGTGCGGTCCACGAGCGCGGTGCGCACCTCGACGACCCGGACACCGTAGCCGGCGGCCTCGGCCCGGACCACGCCGGGAACCGTCCGCCACGTGCCGCTTCCGAAATCGACGGATGCTTCGAACTCGACCGTCACCGACACCGGATACGTTCCGCGGGCCCGGTACGCGTGGCTGGTCGCGGTCGGGGTGAACTGCCCCTGCCCGAGCGCCGTCCACGACGCGCCGCCCGTGCTCGCCCGCGTGGTCGTGCCGTCGCCGTTGTCGAACACGTAGGCGACCGGGACGAAGCGCACGGTCACGTCCCAGCCGAGCACCGTGCCCGGAATGCGCTGCTCGGACGCCGAGGCCAGCAGGTTCGTCGGCATGCCGACCACGCCGAACCCCGCGGGCTCGCCGCCGAGCGTCGGCTGTGCGGGCCGGAAGGAGGCGAGGTCCGCCAGGGTCACGTCCGGCGGGCCCGCGACGACGTAGTTCTCGCACCGGTTGAGCGGACCGCAGTCCTCGGGCTCGCCGGTGGCTACTGGCTTCGGTCGCTCCTGGCCATCGGCTAGATCAAAACCCTTCCCAGACGAGCCTGACGCCCCATCGCGCAACGAAACATCGACATGAGTCTCTTGGTTTGACACGTCGCAGTTGCCTGTCCAACCTCCAGCGTCACACTCAGCGGCGATGCTCGAGGAGCCGCTGATCATTGCGATCACCAGACCCACGATCACGGCACCAGTCAGTGCTAGTTTGCGCATTCGGGCCCGTCGGTGCGCCCGTCGATCAGCGCAATCAGGAAGCCAGTTGAGCTGGTCTTGGTTGGCTCGACTGTGATTCGCATTGATTGGACATCGCGACGATCGTCAGCGACCACGGACGCGCCCTGCGAATCGACTACCGTCACTGCTGAGACGTCGAGGCACACGTCCAGCGCGACTTCATCCCGGGTCGGTTGCACTTCTGTCGGGAGCAGTAAGGCAACCGTTGTCGGACCGTCAACAGCCCAACCATCCGCGTGCATTTGGGAGAATGTCTTCCGCGCACCTGCGTTCGCTTCCCCAGTCGTCCAGCCGTACACGGCCTCGAACGTCTCCGGGTCGCTCAGATCGACCTGGTTCAACGCGTCCACATAAGCGCGGTACGTCTCCTCGGCCGCAGCGAACGCCTCTTCGTCGCTAGAGAACGCCGGAGTCGGTGTGGGCTCCGCAGGGCCAGGCGTGGTGCACCCCGCAAGCCCGAGGACGAGCAGACCGCTGAGCACCGCCGCCGTCACCCGAGTCCGCACGCCCCCACGGTAGCCGCCGGCGTCGACGCTCCGACCGAGTTATCCACAGTGCACGCGAAGAAGCCGGCGATCGCGTCCGGGGGGGTGTCGCGGATCGCCGGCTCCGGGCGGGTCGGTGAGACCACCCCTCGTGCCCTCCGGGCGTCGGGCACGAGGGGTGGTCCCGGGCGACGCATCGCCTGCAGGGGTTTCGCGGAGGGGACCGGGATTCCCCTTCACCGCGATGCCTCCACGTTCCCAGGCCGACCTGGGAGATCCCTATCGCCGGGCCATACGAACGCCGGGCGCTGGCCGTGCAGGCGCTGGGCTGTCATCATGACGCCATGCGCATCGTCGGACCGGTCGTCTCGCTCGTGCTCGTCGCCTCGCTCGCCGCGCTGAGCGGCTGCGCGTCGTCTCAGCCCGTGATCGCGCCGGTCACCCGCGACGTGGGCGACCTTCAGGGCGAGACCGTCGAGCTCGAAGTCGGGCAGGTGCTGAACATCGACACCGGCGACCTCGCCGTCGACAGCTACAGCGGCGTCGTCTCCGACCCGTCCGTCGCGAGGTTCACCGCGGGTCGCGAGGAGGGTGGCGCGACGTACAACCCGGGGGTCGAGGGGCTCGCCGAGGGAACGACGAAGGTGGTGCTGTCGAACGAGGACGGCGGCATCCAGGACGTCACCTTCACCGTGGAGGTCGCGGGCTGATCCGGCACGGCTGCGGCCAGGACGCGGCATCCGGGCGTAGTCTCATGCGATGACCTCCGCCGCGAGCCGGACCGAGCTTCGTGGGCTCCTGGACGAGCTCCACGACGCGGCCATGGTGCGCATCGCGGCGATCGACGAGACCCTCGAGGAATTGCGCGCCGATCGGGGATCGGACGTCGCCGACGACGAGCACGATCCCGAAGGCGTAACGCTGTCGGGGGAGTGGTCCCGCGCCGTCGCCCTCGAAGAGGCCGCACGCCGCGAGATGGCCGAGATCGACGAGGCCGTCAAGCGCTGGGAGGACGGCACCTACGGTGTCTGCGTGGACTGCGGTCGAGGGATCCCGATCGCGCGTCTTCGCGTGCGTCCCTTCGCGACCCGCTGCGTGTCGTGCGCCGAGAAGGCCGGCGTCTGACGTGTCGTTCGGCTCCGCGGCATCCCGAGCCGCCCGCGACGGCTTCCCGCGCGTCGCGGACAAGGATCCCTGTCCGTGCGGCAGCGGCGATCGATTCGATGGATGCTGCGCCCCCGCGCTGCGCGGAACACCGGCGCCGACCGCCGAGCGCCTGATGCGCTCGCGCTACACGGCATTCGTCGTCGGCGACGCCGCGTATCTGCACGACACCTGGCACCCGGGCACGCGTCCGGAGGAGCTGACGCTGGACCGGGATCAGCGCTGGACCGGGCTCGAGATCGTGGACACAGCGGATGGCGGCGAAGGCGACCGGCGCGGTGTCGTCGAGTTCCGCGCCGCCTGGCGCCACGGCCGCGACGGCGGCGTGCTGCACGAGCGGAGCCGCTTCGTGCGGCAGGGCGAGCGCTGGTGGTACCTCGACGGCCAGATCGATCCGACCTGACCGGTCCCGACGGTGCCGAGCGCCGATAGCGTGGCAACCATGACCACTCAGGCTGAGAAAGCACAGACCCTCGCCCGACTGCACGCCGCCCCCGAGATCCTGCGCGTCGTGAACGTGTGGGACGCCGTGTCGGCCCGCACCATCGCCGCCCTCCCCGAGACCCGCGCCATCGCGACGGCCGGCCACTCGATCGCCGCGACCTTCGGCTACCCCGACGGCGAGATCCCCCTCGAGACGACCCTCGACATGGTCGGCCGCATCGTCGAGGCCGTGGGCGACCTGCCGGTGAGCACCGACCTCGACGCCGGGTACGGCGATCCGGGCGAGACCGTGCGCCGCGCCATCGGCAAGGGCGTCGTCGGCGCCAACGTCGAGGACCGCCTCGTGCCGCTCGCCGAAGCCGTCGCCAACGTCGAGGCGATCGTCGCGGCCGGTGCGGCGGAGGGCGTCCCCTTCGTCCTGAACGCCCGCACCGACGCGTTCGTGCGCGCGGGCAAGCGCCCGCTCGAGGAGTCGATCGCCGATGCGATCGAGCGCGGCCGCGCCTACCTCGCCGCCGGTGCCGACCTCGTGTTCGTGCCCGGCATCCTCAACGCCGACATCACCCGGCAGCTGGTCGAGGGGATCGGCGAGCGCAAGATCAGCGTGATCGGCCTGCCCGGCGCCCTGTCGGCGGGGGAGTACGAGGCGCTGGGCGTCGCCCGCATCTCGTACGGCCCCACGACGCAGCGCGTGGCCCTGACGGCGCTGCAGGACGTCGCCGCCGATCTCTACGCGGACGGGGTCATCCCCGCCTCCACGCGCGCACTGAACTGACGCGCACCTCGTCCGATCGGCCCGTGGGAATCCCCGCGGGCCGATCGTCGTTGTGACGGGCATGGAGCCCGCACCCGTCGACGTCGTCGTGATCGGTGCCGGGCAGGCCGGTCTCTCCGCGGCGTATCACCTGCAGCGCCGCGGATTCGTCCCGCTCGAGCGCGCGGACGCCGCGGATCAGACGTTCCTCGTGGTCGACGCGAATCCCCAGCCGGGGGGAGCGTGGCAGCACCGCTGGCCGTCCCTGCGGATGGCGACGGTGAACGGCATCCACGAGCTGCCCGGATTCGCGGTGCCGCCTGCGGATCCGGCGGCCGCGAGCCGCGACATCCTTCCCGCGTACTTCGCCGAGTACGAGGAGCGCTTCGCTCTCGACGTGCTCCGGCCCGTCCAGGTGAAGGCGGTGCGGCGCGCCGACGACGACCCCAGCGGCCGGCTGGTGGTCGAGACCGACCGCGGCGCGTGGGCCGCGCGCTTCGTGATCAACGCGACGGGCACGTGGACGCGTCCGTTCTGGCCGCGGTACCCGGGCCAGGAGCGCTTCCGCGGACGGCAGCTGCATGTCGGCGACTACGTCTCGGCCGAGGAGTTCCGCGGCAAGCGCGTCGTCATCGTGGGCGCTGGCGTCTCGGCGGTGCAGCTCTTGGACGAGATCTCCCACGTCGCCGACACCTTCTGGGTGACGCGCCGCGAACCGCAGTGGGCCGAGGAGGACTTCGACATCCCGGCCAGGGTGGCCGCCATCGCCGGCGTCGAGGATCGCGTCCGCCGCGGCCTGCCGCCCGGCAGCGTCATCTCGGTGACCGGCATGCACTGGACGCCGTGGGCGCGGGCCGCCGAGGCGCGGGGCGTGCTGGTGCGGCACCCGATGTTCGCCTCGATCGAGGAGGACGGCGTCCGCATGCCCGACGGCACGTTCGAGCGCGCCGACGTCATCCTGTGGGCGACGGGCTTCCGGCCCGCGCTCGACCATCTCGCGCCGCTGCGCCTGCGCACGCCCGAAGGCGGGTTCCGTGTCGAGAACGGGCGCTCGATCGACGAGCCGCGGCTGTTCCTCATCGGCTACGGCCCGTCCCAGTCGACGGTGGGTGCGAACCGCGCGGGCCGTGACGCCGTCCGTGCGATCGTCGCCGACCCCGTCGCGCTCGCCGCCTAGGCTCGAACGTGTGACGCTGCTCGCCGTACTCCTGATCCTGAACGCCGCCTTCAACGTCCTGGTCTGGCCGACGTTCTACCGCCGGGTCGCGAAGGACCCCCGCGCCCACGATGCGCAGGGCAAGGCGACCCGCTTCCTCGTCGTGCACACGGTGCTCATCGCCATCGCGCTGACGCTGGCGGCAGCATCCGTCATCGCGGGCATCGTCGCCCTCGTCGCGTGATGCGCGACGCAGCCGCCGCGGCGTAGCGTGGAGGGCACGACGAAGGGGGACCCATGGCCCGCATCCTGATCTTCGGCGGCCACGGCCGGGTCGCGCTGCTGCTCGAGCCGCTGCTCGCGGCACAGGGGCACACCGTGACGGCCGTCATCCGCAACGCCGACCACGAGGCAGCGGTCGCGGCGACCGGGGCTCAGCCGCTCGTCGCCGACATCGAGGCGCTCGACGTCGATCAGCTCGAGAACGTGATCGCGGGCAACGACGTCGTCGTCTGGTCCGCGGGGGCAGGCGGGGGCAACCCGTCGCGCACTTACGCGGTCGATCGCGATGCCGCCATCCGCTCGATGGAGGCGGCTCTGGCCGCCGACGTGCTGCGCTACGTGATGGTGTCGTGGGTCGGATCGCGAGCCGACCACGGCATCGAGCCCGACGCGTCGTTCTTCCCGTACGCCGACGCCAAGTGGGCGGCCGATGCGCATCTCGCCGCCGGCGCGCTCGACTGGACGATCCTTGCGCCGGGCACGCTCACGCTGGACCCGCCCACCGGGCGCATCGCGCTCGATCCGGAGGACGGCGGCGCGGTGGCGCGCGCCGACGTGGCCGCGGTGATCGCCGCGACCATCGCGGACGACACCACGATCGGCCGGACCATCCGCTTCGGCGGGGGCGACGAGGTCATCGGGCACGCGATCGCGGGCTGAATCAGTCCTCGCTGGAGTGCAGGCCGCGGCGCGCCGACAGCAGGGTCACCTCGGGGTGGTCGGCGACGAGGCGTTCGGCGTGGTCCAGCACGTCCCGTACGTGGGACGAACCCGAGGCGACGATCGAGACGCCGATCCTGGCCCGGCGATGCAGGTCGTGCTCGCCGACCTCGGCGGCGGCCGCCTCGGTGCGCCGGCTCAGCTCGGCGATGAGCGGGCGCAGCACGCTGCGCTTCTCCTTGAGGGAGCGGACGTCGCCGAGCAGCAGGTCGAACTCGATCCACCCGATCCACATGGCTCCATCGTGCCAGCGCCCTTCGGCGGGCGCCCGTCGTTCTAGGCTCGTGTCATGCGCGCCACCGTCATCCACGCCGCCCGCGACATCCGTGTCGAGAACGTCCCCGACCCCGTGCTGTCCACCGGCGCCGACGCGATCGTGCGCGTCGTGGCGGCCTGCGTGTGCGGCTCGGACCTCTGGCCGTACCGCGGCGTCACGCCCACGCACGAACCGCACCGCATCGGCCACGAGTTCGTCGGCATCGTCGAGGAGGTGGGTGCCGAGGTCGAGGTCGTGCGCCCCGGCGACTTCGTGATCGCGCCGTTCTACGTGTGCGACGGCACCTGCGCGAACTGCCGCAACGGCGTGAGCACGTCGTGCCTCAACGGCGGGTGGTGGGGCTCCGACGACCGCTTCGGCGGCTTCGCCGACGGGGGTCAGGGTGAGCGCGTGCGCGTCCCGCTCGCCGACGGCACCCTCGCGGTCGTTCCGGGCCCCGTGGCCGATGCAGAGGTCCCCGGCCTGCTGACCCTCAGCGACGTCATGGGCACCGGCCACCACGCCGCGGTCTCCGCGGGCGTCGGTCCGGGCGATTCCGTCGCCGTCGTGGGCGACGGCGCGGTCGGTCTGTGCGCGATCATCGCGGCCAAGCGCCTCGGAGCCACCACGATCATCGCGATGTCGCGGCACCCGCAGCGCCAGGCGCTGGCGCGCGAGTTCGGCGCGACGCACATCGTGGAGGAGCGGGGCGACGCCGGCATCGAGGCCGTGCGCGCGCTCACCGGCGGCATCGGCGCCGACCGCGTGCTCGAGTGCGTCGGCACCAAGGAGTCGATGGACCAGGCGCTGCGCTCGACGCGCCCCGGCGGGATGGTCGGCTATGTGGGCGTGCCCAACGGCGGACCCGAGCTGCCGGTGCGGCAGATGTTCAACCGCAACGTGGGCGTCAACGGCGGCGTCGCGCCGGTGCGCGGGTACATCGAAGAGCTGCTCCCGGACGTCCGCTCGGGTGCGATCGAGCCGGGCCGCGTGTTCGACCTCGAGCTCCCGCTCGAGGAGGCCGCCGAGGCCTATGCTGCGATGGACGAGCGCCGCGCGACGAAGGTGCTGCTGCGGCCCTGAGCGCGTCGAGCGGCATGCCGGAACACCGGGCCGCGATTCACGACGCGCCCGCGCGCCTGCGCGTGGGAGGGTGTTCGTGCGGTAGAACAGCAGGAAGTCGAAGGGAACCCGGACCGTGAAGCTGATCAAGCGCATCGTCGTGGTGCTCGTCATCGCGTTCGCGGCGTTCTACCTCATCACCCGCCCGCAGGACGCGGCGAACGCGGTGCAGGGCGCGGTCGGCGCCGTCTGGGGCGCCGGTGTCGCCGTGGTCGACTTCTTGACGGCTCTCGCACAGGGCTGAGCATGTTCGATCCGCGGATCGAGAAGCACCTGATCTCGGATCAGGGAGAGCACGTCGTCGACGAGGTCCGCAAGCACTGGGCCGCCACGGTCTCCGCGGTGCTCGAGCTGTTCGGCGGCATCATCGTGCTCCTGCTCACGCTGTTCGTGCCGGCACAGGCCTGGTGGGTGCCCGCGCTGCTCGGCGGCGCGGTGACCGTGCATGCGATCTGGCGGATCTTCGAGCAGCACACCGACCGCTTCGTCATCACCAACATGCGGGTCTTCCGCGTGCACGGCATCCTGTCGCAGCGCATCGCGACCATGCCCCTCGCGCGCATCCTCGACATCTCCGTCTACAAGCCCCTCGTCGGCCGCATCTTCGGCTACGGCCACTTCGTCTTCGAGTCCGCCGCACAGGAGCAGGGTCTTCGCGAGATCAAGTACGTCGGCGATCCCGACCAGCGCGGGCTCACGATCCAGCGCGTGATCCAGCAGGCGGGCCTCCGCGGCGCGGCGGGGCGAGGCGACCAGTTCGCCGGGGCGCCCTTCGTCTCACCGCCGCCCCAGCCCGAGCCCGCGGCATCCATCACCGTCACGCCGGTCTCCGACGAGCGCACCCCGACCGCTCCGGTTCCCGAAGTGCGGCGCGGCGCCACGACATCGGGGTGGGACTGGCTCGCCGACGCGCAGCGCCGGGAGGACGAGCGGCTGGCTCAGCTGCGCGGAGAGGCGACCGCCTCGCCGGCGCCCTTCGACCCCGACCGCACGAACACGGCGCCGATCGAGCTTCCCCGCTGATCCCGACGGGATGCTGCGGCCCCGCGTGGCCGCGCATTTCAGGGCGATCGGGAACATCGCGAGCGACCCGGTCGTTCTGATACCCTGGAGCGTCACTCGTGTGGCTGTTTCGCCACGCCTGAGTGCCGGTTCGCGCCGGTGACGGATCCGCAAGGGTCCGAGTGGCATCGCAAGAAAATCCGCTTCGCCTCGGCTCGAGGCATCCGTTCGCGCTCGCGCGGGGGAGCCGCAGAAGGCCGGAGCCCGACACACAACCCCTACAAGGACAACCCACTACATGACTACCGCAACGACCGCCCCGGCCACCAAGCAGGTCGCGATCAACGACATCGGATCTGCCGAGGACTTCCTGGCCGCGGTCGAGAAGACTCTGAAGTTCTTCAACGACGGCGACCTCATCGAGGGCACCGTGGTGAAGATCGACCGCGACGAGGTGCTCCTCGACGTCGGTTACAAGACCGAGGGCGTCATCCCCTCGCGTGAGCTTTCCATCAAGCACGACGTCGACCCCAACGAGGTCGTCAAGGTCGGCGACGAGGTCGAAGCCCTCGTTCTCCAGAAGGAGGACAAGGAAGGCCGCCTCATCCTCTCCAAGAAGCGCGCGCAGTACGAGCGTGCGTGGGGCGACGTCGAGAAGATCAAGGAGAACGACGGTGTGGTCACCGGCTCCGTGATCGAGGTCGTCAAGGGTGGTCTGATCGTCGACATCGGCCTGCGTGGCTTCCTCCCCGCTTCGCTCATCGAGCTCCGCCGCGTCCGCGACCTCACGCCGTACCTCGGCCAGGAGATCGAGGCGAAGATCCTCGAGCTCGACAAGAACCGCAACAACGTCGTGCTGTCGCGCCGCGCCCTGCTCGAGCAGACGCAGTCCGAGTCGCGCACCACGTTCCTCAACAACCTCCACAAGGGCCAGGTCCGCAAGGGCACGGTCTCGTCGATCGTCAACTTCGGTGCGTTCGTCGACCTCGGTGGCGTCGACGGTCTCGTCCACGTCTCGGAGCTCTCGTGGAAGCACATCGAGCACGCGTCCGAGGTCGTCGAGGTCGGCCAGGAGGTCACCGTCGAGATCCTCGAGGTGGACCTCGACCGCGAGCGCGTCTCGCTGTCGCTCAAGGCGACGCAGGAGGACCCCTGGCAGGTCTTCGCCCGCACCCACGCGATCGGTCAGGTCGCGCCGGGCAAGGTCACCAAGCTCGTTCCGTTCGGTGCGTTCGTGCGCGTCGCGGACGGCATCGAGGGCCTCGTGCACATCTCGGAGCTGTCGGGCAAGCACGTCGAGCTCGCCGAGCAGGTCGTGTCGGTCGGCGAAGAGGTCTTCGTCAAGATCATCGACATCGACCTCGAGCGTCGCCGCATCTCGCTCTCGCTCAAGCAGGCGAACGAGTCGGTCGACCCGAACGGCACCGAGTTCGACCCGGCCCTCTACGGCATGGTCACCGAGTACGACGAGCACGGCGAGTACAAGTACCCGGAGGGCTTCGACCCCGAGACCAACGCGTGGCTCGAAGGCTTCGACGAGCAGCGCGAGAAGTGGGAGCAGGAGTACGCTGCGGCCCACGCTCGCTGGGAGGCCCACAAGGCTGCCGTCACCAAGGCTCTCGAGGCCGAGGCGAACGCTCCCGTCGAGACCGGCTCGTCCAGCTTCTCGTCCGACAGCAGCCCCGTGGGCACGCTGGCCGACGACGAGGCACTCGCGGCTCTCCGCGAGAAGCTCTCGGGTCGTTGATCCTGAGCTGAGCCGCCTGGTTCGCTGAACCGTCTGGTTCGAAAGGCCGTCACCACCGCTTCGGCGGGATGGCGGCCTTTCGCGTACCGCGGGCGTCGGAGGTCGCCGGTACGGTCGCCCTGTGCCCGTGATTCCTCCCGCCTCGCGATGTCTTGTGGACGACGACGGATGCCGCGGCCCTGTGCCGGCCGATGCGCCGGTCGCGCTGTGCGAGGCGCACCTCGCGGCGGCAGGGGAGTGGGCGGACGCCCAGTACGGCGTCACCGACGCGCTGCCCTCGCCGTGCCGCCTGTGCGGCTCGCGGCTGGGGGTCCGCTATCCATCGGGCTGGCTGTGCGCGGTGTGCGAGTGGCGCTACGGCGACCTGCCCGACGACGACATCGCACCGCCGCGCGTCGACGTCGTGTACTACCTCCGCTACGACGACCGCGTGAAGATCGGGACGAGCGGGAATCCGCGGCAGCGCTTCGGCGCCATCTGGCATGACGAGCTGCTGGCGTTCGAGCGCGGTGGGCGCGCGCTCGAACAGCGCCGGCACGTGCAGTTCGCGGCAGACCGCTTCCCGGGCACCGAGTGGTTCCGCCGCTCCGACGCGCTCACCGCGCACATCGCCGTGCTCTCCGCGGGGGTCGACGATCCGTGGCAGCTCCACGCGCGGTGGCTGAGCGAGGCCCTCGCGGCCCGCGGGTGACGCAGTACGCTCTGCGAGAACCGCGGCGGATCCTCCAGCGGCTTCCGAGGAAGCGCGCCTAGCGTGAGGGTCCACTCGCACTCGCAGACGACGGAGCAGCACATGGGATTCCTCGACCGACTGTTCGGAAGCACGGATGACGCGCGCCAGGCGCCGCCCGTTCCGCAGAACCGCTACGGCGCGCAGGGGCCGGGCATGCAGCCGCCCCGGAGCGAGGACGAGATCGCGATCGAGCGCTACCGGTACCTCCTGAAGACCGCACCGCCCGAGACGATCGAACAGGTGCATGCCGAGGCCTTCGCGAAGCTCACCGAGCCGCAGCGCCAGCAGGTGCTCGCCGAGCTCTCCGCCGGGCTCCCTCCGCAGGAGCAGCCGCGCTCGACCGATCCGCAGGCGATGGCCCGCGCGGCGACCCGCGCCGAGTACACCAACCCGGGGTTCATGGAGCGTACGCTCGGCCCCCAGCGCCAGGGCCCCTCCTTCGGCTCGATGCTCGGCTCTTCGATCCTCGGGACGGTGGTCGGCTATGTCATCGGCTCGGCCCTGGTGAGCTCGTTCCTCACGCCCGGTTTCGCGTACGACCAGGGCTACGAAGACGGCTCCGGCGCCGACGGCGGCTCCGGCGAGACCGGCGCCGCAGACGCCGGCGCGGACTCCGGGGCGGGGTGGGGCGGCGACCCGGGTTCGGGCTGGGGCGGCGACGCCGCGGCCGGCGACATGGGCGGAATCGGGGACTTCGGCGACTTCGGGTTCTGATCCCGCACCCGCGGATCCGACCCCGCGTTCCCGCCCCCGGTGGGCCGCAGCGAGCGCGCCGTTCGGGCGCAGGGGCGCGGCATCCGTTACCGTCGCGGTATGACCGCCGCGACGCCGGGCGAGCCGGGTGCGCCTGCGGCGCGTTCCCGCACGGGCGGGACCGCGCCGGAGGGAGCCGACCGCACGCGTGGCCGCACCGCGATGCTGAACCAGCTGCTGCTGGCCGCGGTGGTGTTCGTGCTCGGCGTGCTCGTCGCGATCGGGCCGTTCGGCGGCGAGCCGGTGCTGTTCTTCCTCGGGGTCGTCCTCGTGGTGGCGGTGACGGCTGCCACCCTCGTGGTGCCCTGGGGGCGGCTGCGATACGGGTGGGTCGCGGTGGTCCCCGCCATCGACATCGTCGCCATCACCCTCATGCAGGTCGCCGCGCCCGACACGGTGCTGGGCCTGCTGTGGATCTTCCCCGCGACGTGGCTCGCCGGCGGGTTCGGGCTGCTCGGGCTGTTCGGCGTGATCGTCGCGATCGCGGGGATCGTCAGCGTGCTCACGGCGCTCAGCGCCACCGAGGTCACGTACCGGACGTTCCTGCTGCCGCTGGTGATCGTCGCGGTCGCCGCCACCAGCCACCTCAACGCGCGCCGGTCGGATGCGCAGCGGATGCTGCTGGCCAAGCAGTCGGCGCTGCTGGCGAGTGTGCTCGCGCGCACCCGGCGCCAGGAGCAGGTCGTCACGGAGGTGCTGGACGCCGTCGACTTCGGGGTGGTGCGCATGGGAACGAGCGGCGGCGTCGCCGTCACGAACGAGGCCCACGGCAAGCTCCTGCAGGGATTCGAGGTCGACCCCGACGGCATCGAGGTGCCGGCGTTCCGTGACGACGGCACCTCGCCGCTGCCGCCCGACGAGCTCCCCCTCGAGCGCGCGCGCCGCGGAGAGGCGTTCGACGACCAGGTGGTGTGGTTCGGGGCAGAGCCCGGACCGCGCCGCGCGCTCACGATCACCGCCCGTCGCCTCATCGACCCCGACGGCGGCGACGCGGGTGCGGTGGTGGTCTCGCGCGACGTGACCGCCGAGCTCAGCGCCCTTCGCGCGCGCGACGACCTCGTGGCCTCGGTGTCGCACGAGCTGCGGACCCCGCTCACCTCGATCCTCGGCTACCTCGACCTCGCGATCGAGGATCCCGACACCCCCGACGCGGTGCGCGCCAGCCTCGACGTGGCCGAGCGCAACGCCGAGCGCCTGCTGCGCATCGTCGCCGACATCCTCGCGGCGTCGAGCTCGTCGCCGTCGTCGGTCGAGGCATCCCTCGCCCCGCAGCTCCTCGACGCGCGCGACCTCATGCGCGGCGCCGCGGCCGACGCCCTCCCGCGGGCCGCGGCACGGGCGATCACGATCGACGAGACGGGCCTCGAGCCCGCGACCGCGTGGGCCGACCCGCTGCGCCTGCGCCAGGTCGTCGACAACCTCGTGTCGAACGCCATCGCGTACAACAAGGACGGCGGCACGGTGTTCGTCGGCACGACGACGGACGGCACATCGAGCTGGATCCTGGTGCGCGACACCGGCGTCGGCATTTCGGACGCCGATCGCTCGCGACTCTTCCAGCGCTACTACAAGGCGGGCGGCGAGCGCAGGTCGGGCACCGGCCTCGGCCTCGCCATCACCCGTGACATCGTGCGCGCGCACGGCGGCGAGCTCGCGCTGCACAGCGCGCCCGGCGTCGGGTCGACCTTCATCGTGAAACTGCCCGCCATCGGCCCGGAAGGAGAACGATGACCCTCGATCTGGCGAGCGTGCTCATCATGACCGCTCTGGTCGTCAACGTCAGCGGCGTGCTGTTCATCCTCGAGACGCTGCTGCGACGGGACGAGGGCGCGGGGCGCATCTGGTCGATCGCGTTCCTCGCGGCGATGCTCACAACCCTCGCGTACACGATCTGGGTGCAGTCGGAGGGCGCGTGGTGGGCCATCGCCGTCGGCAACGCGGCCTTCGTCGCGGGCACCGGCTGCATGTGGCTGGGATGCCGCCGCTTCAACCGCCGCGACATGCGCTGGTCGTCGATCCTCGTCGCCGTGGCGGTGGCCGCCGCGGCCACGGCGGTCGCGATCGAGGGGGAGGCCGGCGGCGACTGGGCCGGCGCGCTGTGGATGTTCGTGCCGCTTCTCTGCTTCGCCGGCGCGGGGGCCGTGGAGTGCCTCCGCGGCGACATGCGGGAGTCGCGCACGGCGTGGGTGCTCGGGGCGGTCCTCGGATTCCAGTCGCTGTACTACGTGTCGCGCACGACGGCGTTCGTGACCTCGGGCCCCGACAGCGCCCTGTTCCAGGCCGCGTTCGGCACGATCAGCACGAGCTACCTCACGGTGACGCTCACGATCGTCGCGGTCGTCGTGACCTCGGTGCTGCGGGCGAGCCGCGCGCCGATGCGCGGCTACCTGCGCGAGACACAGGCCGTGGACGAGGAACAGGGCATCCTCACCGAGGGCTCCTTCGCCGTCGTGCTCGAGGGCATGTGCCGGCGCGCCGAGCGCCGGTTCGAGCCGATCGCCGTGACCGCGGTGCGCCTGGACGACCTCGACCAGATCTCCACGGCGTTCGGCAGCGATGTCGCGGGGGCGCTGGCGGCGACGTGGCGCACCGGTGTGCGCCACCACGCGCCGACGAACGCCGTCGTGGGGCAGGACGGCCACACCGGGCTCGTCGTCGGGCTCGCGGTGGCGTCCTCGCAGGAGGCGCGCCGGCAGGCCGGCGCGATCTACCGCGGCCTCTTCGACGACCTGGGCAAGGTCGGCGGGGGAGTGATCCCCGTGGTCGGCGTCGGCGTCGCGCTGAGCGAGACGGCAGGCTACGACCCCGCTGAGCTCATGCGCGTCGCGCGCGAGGCGGCGAGCCGCGCGGCCGCGAACGTGGAGACCTCGGTGCTCGTCGACGAGGGCGAGTAGCGCATTCGTCCGCCGCTGCGGAGCCTCCGTCAGGCGGTGAGCCGGTAGCCGACGCCGCGCACGGTCTCGATCCACCGTGGCTGCGCAGGCGACTCGCCGAGCTTGCGGCGAAGGTTCGCCATGTGCACCTCGATCGCCCGGGCGTCGCTGTCGGAGACGAAGTCGCTGACGGCGTACTGGTCGCCGCGGAGCATGAGGGCGAGATCGGACTTCGCGCGCACGCGCCGGCCGGCCACGAGCAGGTCGGCGAGGATGTCGAACTCGCTGCGCGTCAGCTCGACGTCCTGTTCGTCGACGGTGACGAGGTGCGTCGAGGCGTTCAGGCGCAGCCCGTGGTGCTCGAGCCACACGCCGTCGGGCGGCTCGTTCTCGCTCACGGCGTCGACATCGGCGGGTGCCACATGCCGCGGCCGGCGCAGCATGGCGTCGATGCGGGCGCGCAGCTCGCGCGGACGGAACGGCTTGGCGACGTAGTCGTCGGCGCCCGCCTCCAGACCCTGGAGTGCGTCGATCTCCTCGGTGCGAGCGCTGAGCATGACGATGTACGTGGAACTGATGGCCCGGATGCGCTTGGCGGTCTCGAACCCGTCCATCCCGGGCATGTTCACGTCGAGCGTGGTCACGAGCGGCCGGTGCTCGCGCACGAGTTCGACGCCGTCCGCGCCGTTGGCCGCGCCGTGCACCTCGAAGCCCGCCTGGGCGAGCACGGTCGACAGAAGAGAACGGATGTCCGCTTCATCCTCGATCACGACCGCGACGCGCGCTTCTTCCACCGATGCACCCTCCGGGTCCGGTGCTGTCGACGGACCCTGGACGTCGGTCATGATATCCCAGAACGCGACGCGGAACGGGTGCGGCGGGCCGTCGATCACAGGACGCGACCGTACGCGGGACGGCCCGTGGAGCTGTGCTCGCGTGCGTCCGCCACCGCGCCGGTCCGGCGGGCCGCGCGTAGGGCGGGAGCTATCCCCATATCCCGCCCTGCGCGCGTCCTCCGTGCACGGACCTGAGCCGCTGTCGTCCCCACGCGCGCGGCCCGTCCGTACCTCAGGATGATCGGGCTGGTGCAGCGGGGCGGAGTCACGTCGGTCGCCACGATGTCGCGTCCGACGCTCATCTCCCGCCCTCCCCAGTGCCACACGGGTTGATCTGTCCTTCGGGTGCCCCGAGGCTACCTCCGGTGCCTCAACGCCTGCTCAGGCCCGCCTCAGGAACCGCGCAGGCTTGCAGGCGCCCGCGACACGCTGCTCCGGCGCGGCGTGGCATGCTCGAACCATGCCGCTCGTCGCCCTCACCGGAGGCATCGCCTCCGGAAAGTCCACGATCGCCCGTCGCCTGGCCGAGCACGGCGCCGTCGTCGTCGACGCGGATCAGCTGGTCCGCGAGGTGCAGCAGCCCGGCTCGCCCGTGCTGGCCGCGATCGCCGAGACGTTCGGGGAACGGATGCTGCGCCCCGACGGATCCCTGGACCGCGCTGCCCTCGGCAGCCGGGTGTTCGGCGACGACGCGGCGATCGCGAAGCTCAACCGGATCGTCCACCCCGCTGTCCGCGCCGAGTCCGCTCGTCGCTTCGAGGAGGCGTTCGCGACGGATCCCGACGCTGTCGTGGTCTACGACGTGCCGCTCCTCGTCGAGGCGCGGGTCGACGACCCCTGGCAGCTCATCGTCGTCGCGCACGCGCCCGAGGACGTCCGCCTCCGGCGCCTCGTGGAGCTGCGCGGCATGACCGAAGCCGACGCGAGCGCCCGGCTCGCGTCGCAGGTGCCCGACGAGGCCCGCCTGCGGATCGCCGATGTCGTCATCGACACCTCGGGCTCGCTCGAGAGCACCCTGCGCCAGGTCGACGCGCTGTGGGAATCGATCGACGCGCACATCGCGCAGCGCGCCGCACGCTCGTAGTCTGGAGACGGATCGAGGAGGTTCCGATGGCCGTGTTCTCGAGGTTCCGCCGTCGTCGCAAGTCGCCGTACGGTGCGACGACCGAGGAGGAGCGCATCGCGCGGTACGTCTATCTCCTCAACACCCTGCCCGCGTCCGTGATCGAGAGCGCCCACGCGTCGGCCTTCGCCGACCTGCCGCCGGAGCGCCGGCGCGAGATGTTCGAACAGCTGCGGCCGTTCCTCGCGGACTCGGAGCGCGACGCGGCCGCGGAGGACCCGACCGTGATCGCACGGCTCGTCCGCCGTGCCGAGGAGCACAAGGCGCGCCGCGCCGAGAGCAGGGGAGCGGATGCTGCGACCCAGGCCGCGGCCGACCCTGCGCGCACGGCGGTCGGGGCCCTCGACCGCGACCCGCGCGACGACGTCGACGTGCGCTCGATGCTCGTGAACGCCGGCGCGCTGACCATCGTGGCGAACCAGTTCCTGCTGTCGAGCTCGGTGGCCGCGTACTACACGGTCGGCGCCGGATCCCTGCAGCTGGGCGACAGCCCGGCGTGGATCGGCGACACGTTCGACCCCGGCTCGGGCGGCTACGACGGCGGTGGTGGCGGGTTCGACGGGGGCGGTTTCGGCGGCGGATACGACGCCGGTGGCTTCGGTGGAGGATTCGACGGCGGCGGGGGCTTCGGCGGCTGATTCCCGCGCGGACCGCGGGCCGAGGCATCCGCTCCTCGCGAACGCCGCCCCGATGTCGGGGGTCGCGCCTACGCTGGATTGGTGCAGACCACACGATCCGTTCGGCCGTTCGAGGTCGTGAGCGAATACGAGCCGTCGGGCGACCAGCCCCAGGCGATCGCGCAGCTGGCGGCGCGCATCAACGCCGGCGAGACCGATGTCGTGCTGCTCGGCGCCACCGGTACCGGCAAGTCGGCGACGACGGCGTGGCTCGTCGAGGCGGTGCAGCGCCCCACCCTCGTGCTCGCGCACAACAAGACCCTGGCCGCACAGCTGGCGAACGAGTTCCGCGAGCTCATGCCGCACAACGCGGTGGAGTACTTCGTCAGCTACTACGACTACTACCAGCCCGAGGCCTACGTCCCGCAGACCGACACCTTCATCGAGAAGGACTCGTCGGTCAACGCCGAGGTCGAGCGGCTTCGCCACTCGACGACCAACTCGCTGCTCAGCCGCCGCGATGTGATCGTGGTGAGCACGGTGTCGTGCATCTACGGCCTCGGGGCGCCCGACGAGTACCTGCGCGCGATGGTGGCGCTGCAGGTGGGCGAGGTCTACGACCGCGACGCGCTCATCCGCAAGTTCATCGCGATGCAGTACAACCGCAACGACGTGGACTTCGCACGCGGCAACTTCCGCGTGCGCGGCGACACCATCGAGATCATCCCGGTCTACGAGGAGTACGCGATCCGCATCGAGATGTTCGGCGACGAGATCGAGGCGCTGTTCATGCTCCACCCCCTCACGGGCGATGTGGTGCAGCGGCTCGACAGCGTGCCGATCTTCCCGGCCTCGCACTACGTCGCCGGCACCGAGACGGTGCAGCGCGCGATCGGCACGATCGAGGACGAGCTCGCTGAGCGGCTGAAAGAGCTCGAGTCGCAGAACAAGCTGCTCGAGGCGCAGCGCCTGCGCATGCGCACCACATTCGACCTCGAGATGCTGCAGCAGCTCGGGTTCTGCTCGGGCATCGAGAACTACTCGCGCCACATGGACGGGCGCGAGCCGGGCGAGCCGCCGCACACCCTGCTCGACTTCTTCCCCGACGACTTCCTCATGGTGATCGACGAGTCGCACGTCACCGTCCCGCAGATCGGGGCGATGTACGAGGGGGACGCCTCGCGCAAGCGCACCCTCGTCGAGCACGGGTTCCGCCTGCCGAGCGCGCTCGACAACCGGCCGCTGCGGTGGGACGAGTTCAAGGACCGCGTCGGTCAGACGGTCTACCTGTCGGCGACGCCCGGCCGGTACGAGATGGGCATCGCCGACGGCGTGGTCGAGCAGATCATCCGCCCGACGGGCCTGGTCGACCCCGAGATCGTCGTGAAGCCGTCGAAGGGCCAGATCGACGACCTGCTCGAAGAGATCCGCCTCCGCGTCGAGCGCGACGAGCGCGTCCTCGTCACGACGCTCACGAAGAAGATGGCGGAAGAGCTCACCGACTTCCTCGGCGAGCACGGCGTGCGCGTGCGCTACCTGCACTCCGACGTCGACACGCTGCGCCGCGTGGAGCTGCTCAGCGAGCTGCGAGCGGGCGTCTACGACGTGCTGGTCGGCATCAACCTGCTGCGTGAGGGCCTCGACCTGCCAGAGGTCTCGCTGGTGTCGATCCTCGACGCCGACAAGGAGGGGTTCCTCCGCAGCGGCACCTCGCTCATCCAGACGATCGGTCGCGCGGCCCGCAACGTCTCGGGTCAGGTGCACATGTACGCCGACACGGTGACCGACTCGATGGCCAAGGCCATCGAAGAGACCGATCGTCGTCGCGAGAAGCAGATCGCCTACAACGCCGCCAACGGCATCGAACCGCAGGCGCTGCGCAAGCGCATCGCCGACATCACCGAGGTGCTCGCACGCGAGGCGTCCGACACGGATCGGATGCTGCGGGGCAAGGCCGCGGCGAAGACCAAGTCCGGCATGGGCAAGAGCCCGACCCCGCAGCTGCGGCGCGAGGGCATCGCGGCCGAGGGGGCGGAGCAGCTCGAGGCGACCATCGCGGATCTCAGCCAGCAGATGCTCGCCGCGGCCGGGGAGCTGAAGTTCGAGCTGGCCGCGCGGTTGCGCGACGAGGTGCAGGATCTCAAGAAGGAGCTGCGCGCCATGGAGCGCGCAGGACACGCCTGACCCTTCGACCTCGCTAGGGGACCGCCAGGGCTACGGGCAGTGCATGAGGGGCTTGGGCCCCGAGCGGTCGAACGTGTGCTGGGAAATGGGCGCGCCGCAGAGCGGGCACGCGCGCTCGGCCCGTTCCGCCTGGCTCGGCGGAGGAGTCGTCTCGTAGGGGCCGACGGCGGCGGGGCCGGCGACCCGGATGAGGTTCGTATTGAGGAACGCGTACCAGCCCCCGGCTTCGCGCACGCGCTCGCGGAGCGGACGACGGTCGGGGGTGGGGGCATCCGTGTCTGGCATGTTCCTTAGTGTACTAACGATTAGTGGGCGATAGGATCATTTCGTGACCGATGCCGAAATCGACCCCGACGACCTGCTCAAGCTCGACAACCAGGTGTGCTTCGCGCTGGTGACCGCGGCGCGCAACGTCGTCGGGCTGTACCGGCCGATCCTCGAGCCGCTCGGCCTCACGCATCCGCAGTACCTCGTGATGCTCGCGCTGTGGGAACGATCGCCCCGCTCGCTGCGCGAGCTCGCCGCCGAGCTCGCGCTGGAGCCGGCGACGCTGTCGCCCCTGGTGAAGCGCCTCGAGGCGCAGGACCTCGTCACCCGCTCGCGTCGCGACGACGACGAGCGGGTGCTCGACGTCCGCCTCACCGGGGCCGGGCCGGCCGCGGGGCCGCGCGG